>JAUZPN010000028.1 GCA_030705885.1 Bacillota bacterium
AATGATGATGATAATAATAAATGTGAAATGATGAAAAAAACACCTAATAGTTCTAAGTAGTTATACTTTCCTTGATCACATTTAGTTCCACTTAATTTATAAATGATAGCAGAGAGAAGCTTCTTTTAGAAATTTAGTGAAACTTTGTGATTGAGGATAGTATAGAACTAAATATTATGGGTAAAGCATAAGAAAATTTAATTTTGTTCATAAATTATTAATAATATCTACATTAAATTTTCATGTAAGAATAATAAAATAAAAGTTTTTGTTGACATTCATAGTTTTATACCTTATAATTAAATTACAGTAAAACGGTATGAATACTATAAAATGCTGACCAGAGAACTGGAGGCCATTTATCTTATATATTTAGGTAAATGACCTTTATTTTTGGAAAACATAATTATATAATTTATACTTTGCTTAGTCATATTTAGCTTTATTTTATTTATAAACGATAGTGATACTTTGTTTGATCACATTTAGTTCCGCTTAATTTATAAATGATAGCGGAGAGAAGCTTCTTTTAAAAATTTAGTTGAACTTTGTGACCGAACATAGTAGAGCAAAAGCTTTTATCAAAAATTTAGTTGAACTTAATGGCTTAACACTGTATAACATAGTAATCCGATATAGTTTCGTATTGAAGCTGCAAAAATGAAATAATATAGTTAAAAGGAGTGGTAAAATGTTAAGAAGGGTCAAGAATAAGATTGTTTCATTGTTAGTTTTTTCTTTGTTTTTTAGTCAATCTGCTTTTACAGTAACAGCATTTGCAAATACAAATCAGTTACCACAAAAACAGTATACCAGTAAAAGAATAGGAGGACAGAATAGAATTGATACATCAATTCAAATAGCTAATGAGTTTAACAATGGTACAGTGCAAAATATAATATTAGCTACAGCTGATGATTTTCCAGATGCACTTTCAGGAAGTGTATTAAGTAAAAAATATAATGCACCTATTTTATTAGTAGGTAAAAGCGAAACTGAAAATGCAAGTGTTTTTGATTTTATAAAAAAGCATTTAGATGCTAATGGTAGTGTATATATTCTTGGAGGTATTGGTGCAGTAAGTGATGATGTAGTAAATTCAATTAAAACATTAGGATTCAAAAATTTTGTAAGATTAGGCGGAGCAGATAGATTAGCAACAAATTTAAAAATCCAAGGTAACTTTGATGCAGTAGATGGAAGTCCAATTGTTATTGCAACAGAAAATGATTTTCCAGATGCACTTAGTATATCTTCAGTAGCAGCTTCAAAAGGTTATCCAATTTTATTGAGTGACAAAGATTCATTAAGTCAAGATACTATTGATTATATTAATACAATTAAACCAAGTACAATTTATATTATTGGCGGAACTGGTGTTATAAGTACTCAAGTTGAAAATAAGTTAAGCAGCTTAAGCTCAAATGTTAAAAGAATTTCAGGTAATGATCGTTTTGAAACATCTCTTGCTATAAGTAAATATTTTGATTTAGATACAAGCTCTGCTGTAATTGCTACAGGACTTGATTTCCCAGATGCTCTTTCAGGAAGCAGTTTAGCATCTAAAAATAATGCACCTATTTTATTAGTAAACAGTGCAGATATAAGCAAAGAAAAATCACAGCTTGATTCAACAAATATTAACAATTTGTATATATTAGGTGGTAATGGAGCTGTATCTGATGATGCAGTGTCAAATTTGGTAAAACAGCCTGATAAAGCAGAAGTTCAAAATTTAACAGGATATATTATAGATGTACACTGCTTTTTAGCAAAACCTAATCCAGCATCTGATACAAAGGGATGCTTAAGCATGAAATCATGTGCTGATAGTGGTTATGGTGTAGCAGTATTAAGAAGTGATGGAACATATAAATTTTATTTCTTAGATGGTGAATTACCTGATAATGCAACTGGCGGGCAGCTGCAGGCAGTTAATTTAATTAGTAACACAACAAAGAAATCTGGTATTTCAGTAAATGTGTCAGGTATTCTAAATGGAACTACAAAAGTATACACAGATAGTAATGGTGTAAGCCATACATATCCTGTATTAACAGTATCTTCATTAGCTGAAACATCAAATTTAAAAAGTATAGCAATAACTACACCAGCAGCTAAACTCACTTATTCCATAGGTGATAAATTAGATTTGTCAGGAATTCAAGTAACAGGCACATATGATGATAATACTACAGCAGTGCAAGCTATTGATGAAACAGATATAACTGGTTTTGATACTTCAAAAGCAGCAGACAGTGAAACAGTAACAATTAATATTAATGGTAAAACAGCATCATTTAACATAAAAGTGGACAATAAAGTAAACAATTTAGTTGGATATATTATAGATCAAGATTGCTTTAGTCCAACTTCAAATATTGCTGCACATTCTAAAGGCTGCCTTCAAATGACAAGCTGTGCAGCAAGTGGATATGGAATAGCAGTTCAGCAGAATGATGATAAGTATAAGTTTTATTTCTTTGATGGTGCTTTTGCTCCAAGTGCTACTGGAACACAGGTAAAAGCAGCAGATTTAATTGATAAGAGCACAAAGAGTTCACATATTTCTATTGCAGTTTCAGGTACATTAAGTGCAGATACTAAAACTGTAGATGGAGTTACTTATCCTATAATAACAGCATCTTCATTAGCAGAAGCAGCGGAACCAGCACCTGTAGTTATAAATGCTCCACAAGATTATATAGGCTGGTTAGCTGATTCTCAAACTGCTAAAACAGTAACTGATCCAACAAAAATTGATAAATCAAGTTTAGTTGACAATGATTATGGAGTTTTAATTGTTAATTCAGATAATTCCACTAAATTTATTAAATTTGATGCAGCTGGTCAGAAACTGATTAATGATGATATTTTAAGTAAGACAACAAAAACTTCAGATATAAGAATAAGGGTTAATGGAGTTTTAAATCCAAATACAAATCTTTTAAAAACATCAACAGCTCAAGAAGAAACAGAGCTTTTAGGTATTGTTCTTACAAAGAGTACATTTGATGCAGCTAGTGACCCTGCTGCAGTAAAACGTGATGATATAGTTAAAGCAGATAGTGTAGCCAGTGGTTATGGTCTTGCAGTAAAGCAAAGTGATGGAAAATATAAATTCTATAAATTTGATGATAATGGAAATAAATCAGCAAAAAGTTTAGTACAATGGTATGTAAATTGGTCAGATAATATCAGCAGTATTCCAGGACTTGCACAAGGAATTGTAGATAATACTAATAATACTATTGTAGCTGATAGAGTATTACGTGCAAGATTAATACCAGGACAGTTAGCTTCAGTAGCAGTATACAATCAGGATAAAGCACTAAAAGATATAACTAAAGCAGATCTCCTTACTCCAGAAAGTATAGCAAGCGGTTATGGTTATTATGTACATTCCTGCGGAGGTCATGAATTCTTCCCATTTGATACTGATTCAAATACATTAGTTGAGAATTTTATTAAAAATGCAAAATCAACTGGTAAAATAGATTTAACTTTTACAGGATTCTATTACTGGGTTGGAAGAACAATAAAGGTTAATACTATTTCTGAAGATACTGCAGCAGAAACAGCAGAGCCAGTAACTGAACAATTAAGTGGTGTGATTGCTACAAGAAACTATTTTAAAGGCAGTGAATATGCATCACTAGGAGCACCAGGAACAATAACAAAAGATTTCTTATTAAATCCTGATAATGCATCAACTGGTTATGGAATCATATATCATACATGCTGCAGATATGGATATTTAAGACTTGATGATAATGGTACAAAACTTATAAAGAATATTATAAGTAATTCAAAACTAACAAGTAATATAAATGTTATTATAACAGGAAAAAGAGACGAAGATACAATTTATGTAACAAGTGCGATAGAAGCAAATGAACAGACATACAGTGGAACACTTGCTAAAACAGATACAGATGGTTATGGATTAAATGTAAAACAATCGGATGGTACAAGCAAATTCTATAAGTTTGATGATATTGGAAGCTATTATCATGATGGAGGACAAACACAAGCGAAGGATTTACTTACAGATCTTAAGAAAGATACTACTACTGTAGATGTAAAAGGTACTATAGATGGTGATACACTTATAGTAACTTCTATTAAAGAAGATTTAACAATACCTTCAAATCCAGTTGTACAGACATTTACAGGATTTATTCAAGATGAAGATTGCTTTATATCTTATGCACCGGACTACGGCTCTGATACGAAAAGCTGCCTTTTGATGAAATCCTGCGCAGCAAGCGGGTACGGAATAACAGCACTTCAAAGTGATGGAACCTATAAATTTTACTATTTTGATGGAGACTTTGCAACGCTAAGTAAAGGTGTATTAACTCCAGGTACAGGTAGTCAATTAACAGCAAGAAATTTAATTTCAAATACTACAAAGGCTGATCATGTTACAGTAAAAGTTACTGGCACATTATCAGGACAAACTAAAACTGCAGATGATGGAAATGTTTACCCAGTAATAACAGTTACTTCTTTAGAAGAAAATTAAAAAAGTATTTTATGGCTTTTCAAAAACTTGTTTATATATTATTAAATAAATTTAAGTTTTTGAAAAGCCATTTATATAATAAATAAGGTTGGTGGTGTAATTAATGAAAAAAGTAAATATCAAAAAAATTATATTCTCAATAGGCTTCTTTGTGTTAGGATTAGCTGTTATTTACGGAGAAGGATATTATAGAACTACATTATTAAAAGAGACAGGTACATTAAAAGTTTTCCTTTCAACTAAAAATCTGAAACCAGTAGTATTTGATGTAGCAAATGAAGGTATACCAAAAAGAATATTTCAGCCAGGTAAAATTTCAATATCTTCTGGGCATGGACCAGGAATTTTTTATAAAGGGAAGGACTCTGTTTCAGTTCAAGTAAAATCAACTGGTTTTGAAGGAGATGTAAATATAGATTCAACAGAAACATCTTTTGATAAAAATACAGGTACATTTAAAAAACCATTAAAGTCAGGCAGTGCAGTAAATTTAAGTGTAACTTTAGACATACCTCGCAGTAAAATAAGCAGTAAAGTAATCAGCAGCGGTAATATAGAGTTTACAGACACTAAAAGTGGAAAACTCTTAGCTACAGTCCCATTAAAAATTATTAACTCAAGTGTAAAGAAGTAAATATTTTAAATTTAGTTTGATATCATAAATTAAAGTACAAAATTATTGGAAAATTTATATTATTAAAATAAGAAAGGATGTAGTAAATGAAAAAATCAAGAATTTACTTATTAATAAGAGCAGGTTGGTATTTAGCAGGTTTTATTTTATTTTATGCTCCATTTGCATTTTTTCAAAAATTATTAATATCTGTTTTTAATGTTAGTGGTAATAAAGATGTTCATGGTTCATGCTTCCGTATGGTAGTTCAAAAATTATTTACAGGAGGAGGAATTGAAATAAAAACAACCTCTGCAATTATAGTATTATTAGTACTAATTTCAGCTCTATTATTAGGTCCGATATTTTGTGGGAAATTTTGCATTTCAGGTGCTATTTCAGAATATGTAAGTCGAATTGTTCCTAACAAAATAAAAATAAATTGGAGCAAATATATAGATCAAACACCTGTTAGATATGGAATATTGGCTGGATTTCTTATTGCTCCATTTATGAAGTTATCAGTAATGTGTGCATATTGTAATTATTCAATTCTACAAACCTTAATACAAGGAGGAATCAGCTGGAATTTAAAAGCATTAGGTTCAACAACTATACTTACAGGTTTCATTTGGCTTATTGTATTAGGTGCTTTTACAAAAGGTGGGAGAGGATATTGCAGTTACTTATGTCCTATAGGTGCAGTTCAAAGTTTAATTCATAGCATTGGTGCAAGACTGCCATTTACATTTAAACTTAAATATTCTGCTGATAAATGTGTATCATGTAATTTGTGCGTAAAAGACTGCCCTATGAATGCACTTAAAAACTCAGGTAATGGATTACAATACAATATTCACAGCTGCATAACATGTCAGCAATGCAAGCATGTGTGCCCTAAAAATGCCATAACATATGGGTATGGTAAAAGTAATTGGAATTTAAATAATGAAAATGATATAAGAATAATTGGAAAGTTTGCTAAGGAGGGCAAAAATGAAACGATTTAAAGCATTTATTATTGGAATTGGAGTTGCTTTATTTAATTTAGGTTCAGCCTTTATGCAGAATTTTAGACCTGAAAGATGTACAGGATCCTGTGGAAATTGTGGACTATCCTGTGTTGAGTCAGTGTTGGGATTAGCAGGAGCAGGAGTTAGTGCGGCTGTAATTCATAAGCTTAAGGGAAAAGTCAAAAAATCTAATATAAAGGTAAAATTAAAATAATTTATCCACCAAAAAGTATGTGTTTTTTATAAATCATATAGACAGATTAAAAAAAAAATGATAAAATATATTCAACAATACATATTGGAATACTGGTATATAATATGATAAGTTTATAAAAATAATCATATTATTAAAATTTAAAGTGTTGCTTAATACCAACTAAAACGATAAGTTTTATAATTAATAATAGGGTTTGGTGGGGGGATATTTAATGGTTAGTAAAAAAATTGAAGTTACAAAAGACAGTATAGATTTTAAAAATAAGAAACCAGAGATTAATAATAGAAAAGAAATTTCGGATGAATGGATACAGAAATTATTTCAAGTAATAGAAGATGTAAAATACGGTTCAGTAACTTTAATTATTCAAGATGGTGTTGTTATTCAAATAGAAAGAAATGAAAAAATGAGATTAAAATAATTATTCAAAGGCTTTACTATGTAGTATAATGCATATAAGGCCTTATAATTTTTTTATACATAAATTTTATAAAATGTACAAAGGAGACTTTGAAATGAGTGTAGAAAGTGTAAGAAATTTCTTTATTGAAAAAGGATTAAAGGACCCAGTTTTTGAATTGAAGGAAAGCGGTGCAACAGTTGAATTAGCAGCTCAAACTATAGGAGTACAGCCAGATGCAATAGCAAAGACATTAGCATTACATGCAAAAGATAAAGATATTTTAATAGTTATGCGAGGCAGCTTAAGGATAGATAATAAAAAATATAAAAGCGTTTTTAACACGAAAGCAAAGATGTTTTCATACGATGAAGTTAAAGAAATAACAGGACATCCAGTAGGAGGAGTCTGCCCTTTTGGACTGAAAAATCAAATTGCAATTTATCTTGATGTGTCAATAAAAGATAATGATTTTATATATCCAGCTGCAGGTTCTCAATATCATGCACTAAAAATATCACCTGAAGAAATGTTGAAATTAACAAATGCAGAATGGGTAGATGTATGCGAATATAAAACTTTATAAATCATACTGTGATTGTATATATTCATCATGAACTTCAACATAGTATGATAAAGATACTTCTTATTAGTCATAATAAATTCCAAAAGCCAATATTGACATAAAAAGTATTCTTGGATATACTTTGATTATCAAACTATTTGAAAATCAAAAAAATTCAATAATAAGGAGAAAAGAATACAATGAAAATGCCTGTTTTAAAGATAGGAGATTTAGTAGCTAAAGTGCCTATAATTCAAGGTGGAATGGGAATTGGTGTTTCCCTTCATAAGCTGGCTTCAGCAGTAGCAAATGAAGGCGGAATTGGCGTAATATCAGGAGTACAGATTGGATTCAATGAAGAAGATTTTGAAACCAATACACAGGAAGCTAATATTAGAGCACTAAAAAGTGAGATAAGAAAAGCTAGAGAAGCAAGTCCTAACGGTATATTAGGAGTAAATCTATTAGTAGCCATGAATAATTATAAAGAAGCTGTTAAGGCAGCTGTAGAAGAGAAAATAAACATTATAATTTCAGGCGCAGGCCTTCCAAGTGAACTCCCTTCTTTTGTTAAAAATTCTGATACAAAAATTGCTCCTGTTGTTTCATCAGGCAGGGCAGCATCAGTTATTTCAAAGCTATGGGACAAAAGATATTCTTATGCACCAGATTTAGTCATAGTAGAAGGAACAGAAGCTGGAGGACATCTAGGATTTTCAGAAGAGCAGCTGAAAGATGGAAATAAACCTCTTTTAGCTGATATAATTAAAGATGTTATTGAAGCTGTAAAACCTTTTTCAGAAAAATACAAGAAAAATATTCCTATAATTGCTGCTGGTGGTATATATACAGGAGAGGATATTGCAAAGCATATTAGTGCTGGTGCTTCAGGAGTTCAAATGGCAACTAGGTTTGTTGCTACAGAAGAATGTGATGCTCATATAAATTTTAAAATGGCATATGTTAATTCAACAAAAGATGAAATTGTAATTATTAAAAGCCCAGTTGGAATGCCAGGAAGAGCTATAAGAAATGATTTTATTAAAAAAATCGAGCATGAAAAAATAAAAATTTTAAAGTGTTATGAATGTTTGAAACCTTGCAACAGAATGACTACTAATTATTGCATTTCAAAAGCATTAATAGATGCAGTAAGAGGCAATATTAAAGATGGATTAATATTTACAGGAAGTAATTCATATTTAATTAATAAAATGAGTACAGTTAAAGAATTAATTAATGAATTAATAATGGAAGCAGATACAGTTTTGTGTTAAAATATTAACTATACTTCTCTTAAGAACAATCAGTTTAATAGTATACATAAAGGAGGTATTGGCAGATAAGCCGAAATACACATGGAAAACTCAATTAATGCAATCAATGAATTGCTGGTTGGTATTTTTAATGATATTTTAGAAATAGAGCAAAATTCATTAAATGCAGGAATGCTGAATGAATTATCAGTTACTGAAATACATACCATAGATGCAATCGGAGTAAATTCTGCTAGAACTATGTCAGAGGTAGCATCTGACCTTAATATTACAATTGGAACTCTTACTACAGCTATAACTAATCTGGTTAAAAAAGGTTATGTGGATAGGAAAAGAACAGAAGAAGATAGAAGATTAGTGCTTATTCAATTAAGTATGAAAGGTAAGCTTGCGTTTAGAATCCATAGAAAATTTCATAGGGATATGGTAAAGGAAACTATTAATGGACTTTCAGAAATTGAAGAAAAAGTATTAGTAAGTGCTTTAAAGAAACTTAGTACTTTTTTTGAGTCAAAATGTTTTAATAGTGATGTAAAAAAATAAAAAATAATAATATATAGCTGAGTCAATAATTATACGTTCATTATAACATTTATTTCTACTTAATTTATAAATGATAGCAAGGATAAGCTTTTTGGAATTAAGTGGAACTTTGTGACTGAGGTAGTATAAATGGAGGAAATAAAAATGATAAATTCTATACTTTGTGATATGCTTAATATTAAGTACCCTATAATACAGGGCGGAATGGCTTGGATTGCTGACAGTTCTTTAGCTGCAGGAGTATCAAACTCAGGTGGTCTTGGTATTATTGCAGCTGCAAATGCGCCAGTTGATTATGTTAGAAATGAAATTCGAAAAGCAAAGCATCTTACAGATAAGCCTTTTGGCGTAAATATAATGCTTTTAAGTGATAATGCAGATGAAATAGCCAAGGTAGTTTGTGAAGAAGGCGTAAAAGTTGTGACAACTGGAGCAGGCAGCCCAGGAAAATACATAGAAATGTGGAAAAAACATGGTATTAAAGTTTTGCCTGTAGTAGCTTCAACAGCTCTTGCTAAAAGGATGGAGAGAGATGGCGTTGATGCTGTTATTGCTGAGGGATGCGAGTCAGGGGGACATATTGGTGAACTAACAACAATGGCTCTTGTACCTCAGATTGTTGATAGTGTAAAAATACCTGTAATTGCAGCAGGTGGTATTGGAGATGGAAGAGGTATTGCTGCAGCGTTTATGCTTGGAGCTGTAGGAGTTCAAGTAGGAACTAGATTCTTAGTTGCTAATGAATGTACAGTAAACGAAAATTATAAAGAAAAAGTTATTAAAGCAAAGGATACCGATTCAGTTGTTACAGCAAGGCCAACAGGTCATCCTGTAAGAGTAATTAGAAATAAACTTTCACGACAATTTCAGCTTCTTGAAAAATCAGGTGCAGGGTTAGAAAAGTATGAAGAACTTGGAAGAGGATGTTTGCCAAAGGCTGCACGTGAAGGAGATATAGAAATGGGTTCTGTAATGGCAGGACAGATAGCAGGTCTTGTTTGTAAAGAACAAAGCTGCAAAGAAATAATTACAGAAATGTTTAGTGAGGCAGAAGAAAGATTTGCTAAAATAAAACAATTTATTTGCTAATAATTGATTATATAGGAGAAAATTATAAAATGGGTAAAGTTGCATTTGTTTTTGCAGGTCAAGGTGCTCAATATGTGGGCATGGGAAAAGAGCTTTATGAAAATATACCTGCAAGTAAAGAAGTTTTTGAAGAAGCATCAAAGGAACTTGGTTTTGATGTTAAAAAGTTATGTTTTGAAGGACCTAAAGAAGATTTAAATAAAACTGAAAATACACAGCCAGCAATATTAACTGTAAGCATTGCTGCATTAAAAGCATTTGAAAGTTATGGCATAAAACCAGATGCAGTTGCAGGTCTTAGTTTAGGGGAATATTCTGCTTTAGTTGCTAGTGGAGTATTTGAATTTAAAGATGCAGTTAAATTAGTTAAAAAAAGAGGAAAATTTATGCAGGAAGCAGTGCCTGCTAGAGTAGGCACTATGACAGCAGTACTAGGAATGGATGAACAAGGAATAAGAGAAATTTGTGAAGAAGCAGGTAAATTTGGTAAAATAGAACCAGCTAATTTCAATTGCCCTGGTCAAATAGTTATCGGTGGAGAAATTAATGCAGTAAATTATGCAGCGGAAAAGATAATAGAAAAGGGATTTAAAGCTAAGCCCCTTTACGTAAGTGCTCCATTTCATACATCAATGCTTCAGCCTGCAGCAATAAAGCTTGAACAGGAATTGAAAAATATAGAAATTCATAATATGAATATTCCTGTTATAACTAATGTTACTGGAGAATATGTAAGTAATACAGATACAATTAAGGAAACATTAAAAAAACAAGTAATGAGTTCTGTTCTTTGGGAAAAAACAATACGCACTATGATAGACAGCGGAGTAGATACTTTTATTGAGTTTGGACCAGGAAAAGTTCTTAGTGGATTTGTAAAGAAAGTTGATAGAAAACTTAAATCAATAAATATAGAGGATATAAAAACATTACAGAAGGCAGTAGAAACTCTTAATTTATAAAGATTGTAAAAGAGGTGTATATATATGTTAAGTGGCAAAACTGCAGTTGTAACAGGTGCAGGAAGAGGTATTGGAAGAGCTATTGCAATAAAGCTTGGATCTTTAGGTGCTAATGTTGTGGTTAATTATCTAAGAAGTGAGGAAGAAGCACAAACAGTAGCACAGGAAATAGAAAAAGCAGGAGGCAGAGCCATACTAGTTAAAGGTGATGTAAGTGATTTTCAAGAAGCAGAAAAGGTTATAAAAACTGCCGTCGATACTTTTGGAAAATTAGATATACTTGTAAATAATGCAGGAATAACAAAAGATGCTCTTTTGCTTCGTATGAAGGAAGAAGATTTTGATAAAGTTATAAATGTAAATTTAAAAGGAGCTTTTAACTGTTTAAAGCATGCGAGCAGTTTTATGTTAAAACAAAAAAGTGGTAAGATAATAAATATCGCATCTGTAGTAGGTATATCTGGTAATGCAAGCCAAGTTAATTATTCAGCTGCTAAAGCTGGAATTATTGGAATGACAAAATCCGCAGCAAAGGAACTTGGAGCACGTAATATAACTGTTAATGCAGTAGCTCCAGGTTTTATTGAAACTGATATGACAGATATGCTTTCTGATAAAATAAAAGATAGTATTTTAAATACAGTACCAATAAAAAGACCAGGTAAACCAGAAGATGTTGCAAATGCAGTCGCATTTTTAGCTTCAGAAGAAGCATCCTACATAACAGGTCATATTCTTAATGTAGATGGTGGAATGGTAATGTAGTATAAATAAGGAATATGGAGGGTTAAATTATATATGAAAAAAAGAGTTGTAGTTACAGGAATGGGAGCTATTACTCCTGTTGGTAATGATGTAGAGACATTTTGGAATAATATCAAAGCAGGGAAATGTGGAATAGACTTCATATCAGCGTTTGATACTGAAGGTTTTAAATGCAAAATGGCAGCAGAAGTTAAAAATTTTGAGCCTTCAGATTATTTAGATAAAAAAGCAGCAAGAAGAATGGATAGATACACTCAGCTTGCAGTAGTTGCTGCTAAAGAGGCTGTTAAAGATTCAGGATTAGATTTAGAAAAAATAGATAGAGAGAGAATGGGAGTTATAGTTGGTTCAGGTATTGGCGGACTTATAACAATGGATAAAGAAGTTAATATTCTTCATGAAAAAGGACCAAATAGAGTATCTCCATTTTTTATACCTATGACCATAAGCAACATGGCAGCAGGTACTATTGCTATAGAATTTGGTGCAAAAGGTTTATGTACATCTGTAGTAACAGCTTGTGCTACAGGAACAAATGCTATAGGAGATGCTTTTAGAGCAATTCAATATGGAGATGCAGATATTATAATTTCTGGAGGAGCTGAAGCATCTCTTACACCTGTTGCTATTGCTGGATTTGCCAATATGACAGCATTAACAAGCAGTAACGATCCTAAAACTGCTTCAATCCCTTTTGATTTAAATAGAAGTGGATTTGTTTTTGGAGAAGGAGCAGGAATTCTTATACTAGAATCTTTAGAACATGCAGAAAAAAGAGGAGCTAAAATATATGCAGAAGTAGTTGGATATGGCTCAACTTGTGATGCATATCATATGACAGCACCTTCACCAGATGGAAACGGCGGTGCAAGAGCTATGAAACTAGCTATAGAAAACGCAGCAATTAAACCAAGTGATATTTCTTATATAAATGCACATGGTACATCAACTCCAGCAAATGATAAAACAGAAACAGCAGCAATAAAAAATATATTTGGAGAATATGCATATAAAATACCAGTAAGTTCGACAAAATCAATGACAGGACATACGCTTGGAGCTGCAGGTGCTATCGAAGGAATAATATGTATACTATCTATGATAGAAAGCTTTGTTCCACCAACAATTGGATATACAACTCCAGATCCTGAATGCGATCTTGATTATGTACCAAATGAAGGAAGAAATGCAGAACTTAATTATACATTGTCAAATTCATTAGGTTTTGGTGGACATAATGCAACTTTAGTATTTAAAAAATGGAGTGAATAAAATAAGAAAGGTGATGATAATATAATGGATTTTAATTCAATAGAACAACTTATTAAGGCTGTTAGTGATTCTAAACTAACATTGTTTGATATAGAATCTGATGGCTTGAAAATAAAAATGGAAAAAAAAGTTGAACAAATAGTAGTGGAGAATGCAGATAAAGCTCCAACTATATTAAAATCAGATTTATTACAGCAGCAATCCTCTCTAGAACAGCAAATATATGATTTATCAGAAAATCATGAAGAACAGGTCGTTGCTTCTGTAACAAAGGCAGAAGAAGAAACTAGTGATGAATTTATAGTGAAATCTCCTATAGTTGGAACATTCTATAGTGCTCCAAGTGTGGATGCTGAAGCTTTTATAAAAATAGGCTCAAAAGTTAAAAAAGGTGATGTAATTTGCATTATAGAAGCAATGAAACTTATGAATGAAATTGAATCAGAGGTTGACGGGGAAATTACACAAATATTTGCTGAAAATGAACAAATGGTTGAGTATGGTCAGCAGCTTTTTAAAATAAAATTATAAAATAAATAAAAAATTAATAGCAAAATTTAATAAAACAAAGTATAATAATGGAAGAAGGTTTATTAATGTTGAATATAAAAGAAATACAGGATATATTACCACATAGGTATCCTTTTCTTCTAATCGATAAAATTGAATCTTTAGAGCCAGGGCAGAAGGCTGTTGGATATAAAAATGTTACTTTCAACGAATACTTTTTTCAAGGACATTTTCCAGGCACACCAGTAATGCCAGGTGTGCTTATAATAGAAGCACTTGCTCAGGTTGGAGCAGTTACTATGCTGAGCATTGACGAGTTTAAAGGAAAGATAGGCTATTTTACTGGTATTGATAAGGCAAAATTCAGGAGAAAAGTATTTCCAGGAGACACTTTAAAATTGGAAGTTGAAATTATAAAAAGAAGAGGAGCTATGGGCGTAGGTAAGGCTATAGCTACTGTAGAAGGGGAAAAAGCCGCAGAGGCAGAACTTTCTTTTTACATTGGGTAAAAGTTGAAATTTATAAAAGATAGGATTTAATTGCCCCAAGTGGAGGATCAGAATGTTTAAGAAGATATTAATTGCCAATAGAGGAGAAATTGCAATAAGAATAATAAGAGCCTGCAGGGAAATGGGTATAGAAACTGTAGCAGTATACTCAACTGCAGATAAAGATGCTCTTCATACGGAAATGGCCGATGAAGCAATTTGCATAGGTGCTGCAAAACCAAGCAGCAGCTATTTAAATATGCAGAATATACTAAGTGCAACTGTATTATCAGGTGCTGAAGCAATTCATCCGGGATTTGGATTTTTGTCCGAAAACAGCAAATTTGCTGAAATGTGTAAGGAATGTAATATAACATTTATAGGCCCTGATGCAGATAGCATTGATAAAATGGGAAACAAGTCAAAAGCCAGAGAAATAATGATGTCATCTGGAATCCCAGTAGTACCAGGATCACAAGGAGCAGTATCAGATGTTAAGGAAGCAATGAATATTGCTGAAAAAATTGGTTATCCTGTTATGGTTAAAGCTTCAGCAGGAGGCGGAGGAAGAGGTATACGTATAATTTGGAACAAAAGTGAATTCATTAAAGCTTTTGAAACCGCAAAATCAGAAGCTAAAGGTGCTTTTGGTGATGATACTATGTATGTAGAAAAATTTATTGAGTCTCCAAGACATATAGAATTTCAAATACTAGCTGATAATTTTGGAAATACTATATATTTAGGAGAAAGAGATTGTTCAATTCAAAGAAGAAACCAGAAGGTACTTGAAGAAGCACCATCACCAGTTATGACTGAAGAACTCCGAAAAGAGATGGGAGAGGCAGCAGTAAAAGCAGCTAAATCTGTAAATTATAAAAATGCAGGTACTATAGAATTTTTATATGATAAATATGGAAAATATTATTTCATGGAAATGAATACACGTATACAAGTTGAGCATCCAATTACAGAAATGGTTACAGACATTGATTTAATAAAGCAGCAAATTAAAATAGCAGCAGGTCAGATGCTTGAAATAAAACAGCAGGATATTAAAATTAGAGGTCATGCTATTGAATGCAGAATAAATGCAGAAAATCCAGATGAAGGTTTTAGGCCTTCACCAGGAAAAATTAAAAGACTTTATGTTCCAGGGGGACCTGGAATTAGACTTGATAGTGCTGCATATAATGGTTATACAATACCTCCAAATTATGACTCCATGATAGCAAAATTAATTGTTCATGGTGATGATAGAGAAGAAGCAATAGCTAAAATGAGAAGAGCATTATGGGAATTTGTAGTTGATGGAGTAGATACCAATATAGATTTTCAATTTCAAATAATCAATAATGAAGATTTTATAGAAGGAAAATATGATACAGGATTTATTTCAAAAAAATTGAAAATAAAATAGTTGTTTTAGATACATAAAGGCATCTAGTTTATTATAAGCTTCAGTTAAGGGAGTGAATTTAAAATATGTTTGAGGGATTATTTAAAAGAACAAAATATATTACTGTAAATCCTTCTAATGTTACTTATGAGGAAAATTCTAATAATGAGGATATTAATGAGCAAAAGCCAAACATTCCAAATGGTATGTGGGTAAAATGTGATTCGTGCGGTTGTACAATCTACAAGAAAGATTTAGAAAAAGCTTTTTTAGTATGTCCAAATTGTAATAGACATTTTAGAATGAATGCTGACGATAGAATAGAATTTACACTAGATACAGGTACTTTTTTGGAATATGATGAAAATATGCAAAGCTGCAATCCTTTAGAGTTCCCTGACTATACAAAAAAAATTGAAAATCAGCAAAAAAATACTGGAATGAAAGAAGCTGTTATAACAGGTGAAGGAACTATAAATGGCAAAAAAACAGTTATAGCTGTTATGGATAGCAGATTTATGATGGCAAGTATGGGTTCTGTAGTAGGAGAAAAAATTTCAAGAGCAGTAGAAAAAGCAACAAACTTAGAATTGCCAATAGTTATTTTTACGGCCTCTGGAGGAGCACGAATGCAGGAAGGAATGTTTTCGTTAATGCAGATGGCAAAAGTAAGTGCTGCTATTGCAAAACATAACGAAAAAGGATTACTGTATATTACGGTACTTACAGATCCCACAACAGGTGGAGTAAGTGCAAGTTTTGCTATGCTTGGAGATATTATATTAGCTGAACCTAAAGCATTGGTTGGTTTTGCAGGTAAAAGAGTTATAGAACAGACAATAAAACAAAATCTTCCAGAAGGCTTTCAAAAAGCTGAATTTTTATTACAACATGGGTTTATTGATAAAATTGTTGATAGAAAAGAACTAAAGGAAACTTTAAGTAAGATAATTGATATGCATACCATAGGGCGGTGATATAGTGGCTGTACTTGAATTTGAAAAGAAAATAGAAGAATTATCAGATAAAATAGCCCAGATAAAGGAGTTTTCTGCTCTGCAAGATGTTGATTTAAGTGCTGAAATAATCAAAATGGAAGAAAAACTTGAAGAGATGAAAAATGATGTTTATAAAAACTTAACTCCTTGGGAAAAAGTTACAGTTGCAAAATTAGTTGAAAGACCTACCTCATTAGACTATATACAAAGAATATTTGATGATTTTATTGAATTTCATGGTGATAGATGTTTTGGAGATGATGCATCTATAGTTGGAGGTATTGGCAGACTAAATGGTATTTCAGTAACTATAATAGGAGTGCAAAAAGGCAGAAATACCAAAGAAAATATAAAAAGGAATTTTGGTATGCCTCATCCTGAAGGTTATCGAAAATCACTAAGGCTTATGAAACAAGCAGAAAAATTTCATAGACCAATCATATGTTTTGTAGATACACCAGGAGCCTTTTGCGGTATAGGAGCAGAAGAAAGAGGTCAAAGTGAGGCTATTGCTAAAAATTTAATGGAACTTTCCACACTTAAAACTCCCATAGTATCTTTAATAATAGGAGAAGGCGGCAGTGGAGGTGCTCTTGCTCTAGCAGTAGCTGATGAGGTATGGATGATGGAAAATTCCGTATATTCCATACTATCTCCAGAAGGTTTTGCCAGTATACTTTGGAAAGACAGCAACAGAGCACAAGAAGCTGCCAGCCTTATGAAACTGACAGCACAAGATTTAAAAAATTATGGAATCATTGAAAAAATTATTGAAGAACCTTTAGGCGGAGCACATAAAGATATTGATTTATCTGCAAGAAATATAAAAGAAGCTTTGTCTGAAGTTCTGCCTGTACTTATAAAAAAAGATGAAACGGAATTATTAAATGATAGATACTGTAAGTTTAGAAAAATAGGAGATATTTGCGAATAAGACTGATTTGAGATGAATAAAAAAACTATTCATCTCTTTTTTTTTGGTAAAAAGCCTAGGAAAAATTAATTTACAATAATAAAGAAATATAGTATCATTAATTGTAATTGACAATTTTGAATTGTCAATTGTCAATTGATAAAGTTTTTACGTTTGGAGATTTATTATGGATTTTGATATATTAAAGGGAAAGTTTTCAGTGAATGAAGCAAGACAGCTTAATCCAATAACGCTTGCGTTTATAGGAGATGCTGCTTATGAAATTTTTGTTAGAACATACATTGTAAATAAAAATAGGGAGATGTCAGTACATAAGCTTCATATAGAAGCTGTATCCTTTGTTAAAGCTCATTCTCAAAGTGGTTTTATGAAAAAAATTGAAGGACTTTTAAATGAAGAGGAGATTGGAATTTTCAAAAGAGGAAGAAATTCTAAATCTTCAACAGTACCTAAAAATGCTGATGTTCAAGAATATAGAATGGCTACAGGCTTTGAAGCATTAATAGGTTTTTTGTATTTGACTGAGCAAAATGAAAGATTAAATTATTTACTAAATATTATTGTAAATCTTAAAGAGAATATATAATTTAAGAAAGGAAGGCTTAATTTGAGTAAAGCAGATAATATTTTTATTGAAATGTGCAGAGGAATTATTAATGACGGTGTTTCTTCTAAAGGGGAAATTGTAAGAGCTAAGTGGGATGATGGTACTCCAGCTCATACAATTAAGAAATTTTGTGTTGTTAACAGGTATGATCTGTCAGAGGAATTTCCAATTCTCACATTAAGACCAACAAATCTTAAAGCAGCAATTGATGAAATCCTTTGGATATGGCAAAAGAAATCTAATAATATAAAAGAACTTAACAGCCATATTTGGGACAGCTGGGCAGACGAAAATAGTTCTATAGGAACTGCTTATGGGTATCAATTAGGTATCAAAGATAAGTATAATGAAGGCGAATTTGATCAGGTAGATAGAGTATTATATGACTTAAAACACAATCCATACAGCCGCAGGATTATAACAAATATATATAATCATCATGATTTGCACAGCATGAATTTATATCCATGTGCATATAGTATGACTTTTAATGTTACAGGAAGGAAACTAAATGCAATATTAAATCAACGATCACAAGATATTCTAGTTGCAAATAATTGGAATGTAGTTCAATATGCTGTTCTTGTACATATGTTTGCACAAGTAAGCGGCTTGGAAGTTGGAGAATTTGTTCATGTAATTGCAGATGCACATATATATGACAGACATATACCATTAATTAAAGAACTAATTGATAGAACACCATATCCAGCACCTAAGCTTTCAATTAATCCAAATAAAAAAGATTTTTATGATTTTAAAATTGAAGATTTTGTTTTAGAGGGATATCAAAGCGGCGAGCAGATTAAAAAAATTCCTGTTGCTGTTTAGAAAGAGAGGGTTTTTATGAAAGCTATTGTTAATGTTGACTTAAATTGGGGAATAGGATGCGGCGGAAAATTACTACAAAGAATTCCAGAAGATATGAAGTTTTTTAAAGAAATGACGATAAATAAAATTGTGGTTATGGGAAGAGAAACATTTGAATCATTTCCTAACAAATCACCATTAAAAGATAGAGTTAATATTGTACTAAGTAAAAATGAACTTTTTAGTGATGAAAGAATAATTATATGCAGGTCATTAAATGAAGTATTTAATAATATAAAAAAATATAATACTGATGATGTATATATTATTGGAGGAGAATCCATATATAATCAATTTTTACCATATTGTACAGAGGTTTATGCTACTAAAATTAAGAATACATATATTGCAGATAAACATTTTCCAAACCTAGATGAAAAGAAAACATGGGAATTAGTATCTGTAAGTGACATAAAAGAATTTAATAATATTCAGTATAATTTTTTAAAATATGTGAATAATCATTTTGAACATTATACAGAATAATTTTATATACTATCCTTGGTCACAAAGTTCCACTAAATTTCTAAAAGAAGCTTCTCTCTGCTATCATTTATAAATTAAATGGAACTAAATGTGACCAATGAAAGTATAACACAGGTAAAACAAAGAAAGGAAGGGTGAACTTGATATGAGACAAAGCAGTTATAAAGAAGGTAAATTTGAATCAAAATCATACAAGAAAAATGCAACCAGAAATAATTCAGATGGCAGCTTTAATAAAAAGTCAGCTTTTGGAAAATATAATGAAGATAAAAGAGAAGGTAAAAGAGAAGATAAAAGAGAAAATAAAGAAAGAAAAAATAGTTATAGAGACAATAGAACTAAAGAAAATGAAGATGTAAAAAGCAATCATCAAAATATCAAAAAAGAAATAAGACAGGATATTATTGAAGGCAGAAATGCTGTAATAGAATCCTTGAAATCTGATAAGACAATAGAACAAATATTAGTAGCAAAAGGCGATACTGAAGGATCTATAACGGTTGTAATGGCACTAGCAAAAGAAAAAGGTATAATTGTTAAAGAAGTAGATAGAAAAAAATTAGATTCTTTGTCCGAAACAGGATCTCATCAAGGAGTTATAGCTATTACAACACCATACAAGTATTGTGAGTTAGAAGATATTTTAAGTTATGCTGAAAGTAAGTCTGAAAAACCATTTATTATTATATTAGATGAAGTAGAAGATCCTCATAATTTTGGTTCTATAATAAGAACAGCTGAAATTAGTGGAGTTCATGGTATAATAATTCCTAAAAGAAGAAATGTAGGTGTTACTTCTACAGTATATAAATCATCAGCAGGAGCTATTGAGCATGTTAAAGTTGCTAAGGTATCTAATATAAACAATGCGATTGATAAGCTTAAAGAAAAAGGTATATGGATATATGGAGCAGACATGGATGGAGAAAATTACTGTTTTGATACAAATTTCAGTGGTGCAGCAGCGATAGTTATTGGCAGTGAAGGAAATGGAATATCTAGACTTACAAAAGAAAAATGCGATGTACTTGTTAAAATACCAATGGTAGGAAAAATTAATTCATTAAATGCGTCAGTAGCAGGTGGAATAATTATGTATGAAATACTGAGGCAAAAACTAAAAAGGGTATGAGATGAGAATAGTTTTTGTTGATGGGTATAATGTTTTAAACAGTTGGCCGGAGCTTAGAGATATTATTTCCTATGATATTGATGCAGCTCGTAAAAAGCTCATAGAAATAATGCAGAATTATTCATCATATAAAGAATATAAAGTAATTATTGTATATGACGCATACAGCTGTAAAGAAAGTGTGCAAAGGAAGGACAAAATAGGAGCAAATCTAGAGGTGGTTTTTACAAAAGAAGGAGAAACAGCAGATAGTTATATAGAAAGAACTGTTGCTTGTATAGGGAGAAAATACGAAGTGTTTGTGGTAACATCGGATAATCTTGAACAGCAGCTTATATTTGGACGAGGAGCTGTAAGGGTTCCATCAATGGAGTTCTATTTTGAAGTAAAAGAAATAGAAAAAATTATCTCTACAAAAGTTATTAAGAAAAGTTCAAATAAGAAAAATCTATTAAGTGACAGGATATCCAAAGATATATTTGATAAGTTAGATGAAATGAGAAAGAGTAAGTGAAATTTTATTAAAAAAATGTATTCATTTTCCATAAAACTCTTGACTTAGATTTTAATATTAATGTATAATTTATATTATGTCTTATATATCATTTGGGGGGTGATATGTTTGGAAACATATGATGCAGCAGAAATAGAGTATGAAATTAATCAATTTTCTGAAAAGTTAGATGAAGAAGTAGTTTTGGAAGCCAAAAATGGTAATAGGCACGCACAGGATTATTTGATTAATAAATATCGAAATTTTGTAAAAACAAAATCAAAATCTTATTTTTTAATAGGTGCAGATAGAGAAGATATTTATCAAGAAGGCATGATTGGACTATACAAAGCTATAAGAGATTTTAGATCTGATAAATTATCTTCATTTAGAGCTTTTGCTGAGCTTTGTGTTACAAGACAGATTATTACGGCAATTAAAACAGCTACAAGGCAGAAGCATATTCCATTAAATACATATGTATCCTTGAATAAGCCGATTTATGATGAAGATTCAGAAAGAACTCTTTTGGATATATTAAGTGAAGCTAAAGTAGCAGATCCAGAAGAAATTATGATAAGTCAGGAACAGCTTGGTTATATAGAAAAAGAAATTATGGATGTGTTATCTAGTTTAGAACAGAAGGTTTTATCATATTATCTTGATGGGAAATCATATCAAGAAATAGCATGTGATTTGAATAGACATGAAAAGTCAATCGATAATGCACTTCAAAGAATAAAAAGAAAATTGGAAAAAAGTTTAAGCGGAAAATAAAGAAAAGGTTGACAAAGAAAAGCTGTTATAGTAAAATAAATAATCGTTATGTACGGTATATTATGTTTTAAAGTTTAAAAATGGTTTGCGGGAGTAGTTCAGTGGTAGAGCACCAGCTTCCCAAGCTGGGTGTCGCGGGTTCGAATCCCGTTTCCCGCTTTAAAAATGCTCATGTAGCTCAGTCGGTAGAGCGTCACCTTGGTAAGGTGGAGGTCACCGGTTCAATCCCGGTCATGAGCTCCAGAAGTATACATAACATCAACACACTAGGATGAGTGTATGAGTAAAATTAATCTATCAAAATGAAGGAGGAAAAGAAAAATGGCAAAAGAAAAGTTCAACAGAAGCAAGCCACATGTAAATATTGGAACCATAGGACACGTAGACCATGGTAAGACAACATTAACAGCAGCAATAACAACAGTTTTATCTAAG
>JAUZPN010000029.1 GCA_030705885.1 Bacillota bacterium
TAAAGGGTACATGTATTTAAGAGATGCAATTACTATGGTAGTTAATAATGTTGAAATGTTATCTGCAGTAACAAAAGAGTTGTATCCGTCAATTGCATTACAGTACAATACAACAGCAAGCAGAGTTGAAAGGGCAATAAGGCATGCAATTGAAGTAGCATGGAGCAGAGGTCAGGTAGATACAATCAATAAATTATTTGGCTATACAATACATAACGACAAAGGTAAGCCAACTAACAGTGAATTTATCGCTATGGTCGCTGATAAATTAAGACTTAAAAACAAAGTTAGTTAGGATTAGGAAAATCAACGCTTTAGTGAGAGTGCCATATCGATAAACTATATAAAACTCGCTATGGATTTTGCTATTTTATACCTATAAATATAAAATTAAATTATTAGAAAACACCTTTTGTATATCTGGTTTAAGCCAATTATTCAGGAGGTGTTTTTTCATGCCAAGAGTAGTAAAAAAAGAAAAACTAATAATTGACTTAATTCAATAAATGATACCATTTAATTTTTTAAAACAACATATTGATAACTTTAATAAATGGGATTATTATTTATAGTATGTAAAGCGTATTAATAATGTAAATTATTTTAAAATTTATATACTATTAAGCAAGTGATTATTGTTGAGCAACTAATAAGTAGAATTGATAAATTATATAAAATTAATAAATAATAGCCATATTATTATACAAATATATTGGAGGAGTTTAAAAAATATCATATAAAGTGTAAAATGTTTAAGAAAAAAATATATAAAAAGTAGGATTAAATAATAAAGGAGAATGTTTTATGAGAGAGGATTTGGAAAGAGCCATGAAGCAAACTAAAACAAGCTTTATTTTTCAAAAAGGTGTACTTGAAAAAGTTAATGATATGTTTGAGGAAAATGAAGAAGTCTTATTTGTTATATGTGCAAATATGAATTTAGTAGTAAAGGGTGTACATAGTATAATTAAACCAATGGAACTTAAAAACAAAAAGTCAGGAGTGTTTGTGATAACAACTAAAAGGGTGTTCCACTATCAAAAAATACTGTTTCAAGTGAAATATGAGCAGATTTCAGTTGCAGATATAAATTCTGTTGAGTTTATTAAAGGTATGATATTTTCAGTGCTGAGAATATCTGCTAATACAAAAATTATGGAATTGGATATAGGTGCTGTAGATGGAAAGCTAGCTTTAAACATAGCTAATAAGGTAGTAAATGATAGAGGTTCAGTAAATCAAAGTAATGTTACTATAAATAATAGTCAAGGTATTAAGGATAAAATTAAAGACCTTAAAGAGTTGTTAGATGATGGTTTAATAGATGAAAAAACTTTCAATGACAAAAAAGAAGAATTGTTAAAGAATTTATAGAAAATTAATTTTAGTATATAAATTAGTATGCAAGTAGGGGAGCTGGAAAGCTCCTCTTATTTATTTGCTTAAAAGACATATTAATATTAGCATAATAAACTACAATTAAATGTGCATTTTATGACTAACCAAGAGTCATCAGACTTAGAAAAATTAAGTACAAAAACAAGTGCAAATTGAATATACCTTAAAATTTTTATAGTATTAATACTATAGCATAAAATATAAAAAAATTATATAATATATATGTCATACTGTTATTGGAGGATACAATTATGAATATAGGATGTAATTGGTCAAATGCTTTAAGGTATCTTCTTGAAAAAGATGCTGTAAAAATAGATTATGTTAAATCTGGTGCGTTTGGCGGCTTTGATGAGCAATTTTCAGTTATGCGTTCCATGCGTCCAGTTTTGCTACATGGGCTTGGGTATTTTGAAAATTTAGGTATAAAAAGTACTGAGATTATAGATTTTAATCGTGCAAATGAACTTATAAAAAGGTGCGGTTCTCCACATTATGGAACACACCTTGCAATTAGAAAGTCAGATATGCATGAAGGTATGAAAGATGAAGAAATATATGAACTATTTTGTAAGAACATAAAGATTTTTAAAAACAATTTAGAAGTACCACTGCTTTTAGAAAATTCAGCTGATACACCAACAGATAGAAGTTTTTTTGATTTATATCCATATAATATACCTGAAAAAATCAGAGAATTAGTTATTGAAAATGATGTGTTTTTTTTATTGGATATATCACATGCAAATCTTACAGCAAAATATAATGGTTTTGATATTTATGATTATCTTAGAAAGCTGCCTCTTAATCGTGTTAAAGAAATTCATGTTAATGGCTCAGGTTATGATAATAACGGTTTACCAAAAGATACACATGAATCAATGAAAAAAGAAGAGTATGAACTTTTGAAATGGGTACTTAATTATACAAATCCAGATATAGTTATATTAGAATATACTGGCATAGATACAGAATCTAATGAACAGGTTATTGCTTCTTTAGAAGAGCAGCTGAATAATATACAAAATATATGTAATTTCAGATAAGTTGTAACTATCATTTAAATGTAAATAAATTGAAAGAGCGGCGATTCAAATGTTTAGATTAGGATTAGATATAGATGGATGCATAAATGATTTTAATAAAATTATTTGTAAATATATTGCAATATTTAATGAAGGTTATGGAATAAATAAAGACTTTGATTTAAGTGATTATCATATTCAAAGGTATTTTGGTTGGACAGAGTGTATGAATAGTGAGTTTTGGGCGAAATTTTATAAACAAGCTCTTATAAATACTATGCCTCAGCAAGGAGCAGTTCAAGCTATCTCATTATTAAAAAATAGTAATATAGAAATTTATATTGTTACTGCAAGAGATGAGCAATACAGGGAATTGACTAGTCAGTGGCTGAATACTCATGGTATTATGTATGACAAGCTGATAATGAGTAAATATAAAGCTGCAGTATGTGTTGAAAATGATATAGATTTAATGGTAGATGATGAAACTGAAAACTGTATTACTATAAGTAAACATATTCCTGTAATTTGTATGTCATACCCATATAATGACCACCTTGAAAGATCGCATAATATAAAAAGAGTGACAAATTGGGTAGAGATATACAATGAAATAACATGTCATATAAAGCAGAGACAGGTAGTTTAAAATAAAAATAATATACTTAATGAAAAGATTTACTTTGGTATAAATCCCTTTATTTTATCATAAATATTATATGATGATAAACAAGGGGGGTAAATAGATGAGAACAAATAAAATTATAAACATTTTTAATAAGCATTTTCAAGATAATTTTTGGCTGTATATGATTAGTTTACTTTGTATTAGTATAGGGATAATATTGGGGATTTATACAGTTAAATATATGGGAGGATTACAAAAGAGTGATTTGATAAGCTATCTTAACAGCTTTACAGAAAACACTTTAAAGGGAAAAATTAATTCTAATGCAGTACTAGTTGAAACTATAAAAAATAATTTGCCGCTGCTTGCTGCAATTTGGTTTTTGGGACTAACTATAATAGGCATACCTATAATATTACTTTTTGATATTATTAAAGGCTTTACAGTTGGTTTTACTATTAGTTTTTTTATAAAAGGCTTAGGATCTAAAGGTATATTAGTTTCACTTTTAGGAGTTCTGCCTCAAAATATTATTTACATACCATGCCTTTTAATATCATCTGTTTTGGCTATGGAGTTTTCTTTGTCTATTCTAAGAGATAAAATAAATAAACTATGGACTCAAAATATTGGAGTAAAGATAGTTTCTTATTCAATATCATTTTTGCTTATACTTTTAGTTATGGGAGTAGGTTTTATTTTAGAAGCATATCTTACTCCAGGATTTATGAAGCTTGTAGCATTTCAAAATAGAGGAATTTTAGTATGAATAGAACTGCTAAATTAGTTGAATTTTTTATTTATGTATTAAAATGTTTTTTTATATTATTGTTTCTTGGATATATATTGCCTAAAATTATTGATAGTACTACTTATTATTTTGAAGAAAAATATTATCATAATAGTGTTTTTGTTAGTAGTATTTTGGATAATAACCATAAGATAAATAACTATTTTATGTTCTTTATCAAAAATTATTTTAATGGTTGTAACTAGGTATACTTTCCAGATCACATTTAAATCTACTTAATTTATAAATGGTAACAGAGAAAAGATTCTTTTTTAAATTAAATGGAACTTTGAGACTGGAATAGTATAATCTTAATATAAGGAGTTAGAATGGACGAATTTGCAAGTGAATATATAGAAAGTATAAAAGTAAGGAATTTAAGTAAAAATACAATTGATGCATATAGTAATGATTTAAAAAAATTCAGTGATTATATTGAAAGTAATAAAGAAGATATTAAAGAAGTTAGTGCTTATTCAATAATGGCATATGTTCAAAAGCTTCAAAGTGACAAATTAGCTCAAAGTTCAATAATTAGAAGTATAATGAGTATTAAAAGTATGTATAAATATGGGGTTAAGAAGAAAGTCATTAAGGATGATCCATTTATTAATTTTGAAATTCCTAAGTTAATTATTAGTGTACCAGAAATATTAACTGTAGAAGAAGTAGATAAACTTCTTAATATACAAGATCTGAATACAAATAAAGGGATTAGAGATAAGTCTATGCTTGAGATGATGTATGCAACAGGATTAAAGGTTAATGAGCTGCTTAATCTAACAACATTTGATATTAATACGAAATTTTCGTATTTAAAGTGCAGAGGATTAAAAAATAATGAGAGAATTGTACCTTTTGGTTCTTATGCAAAGCAATGCCTTTCTGATTATATGGAGATTAGAGATGAATTTAATATAAATCAATATACATATTTGTTTTTAAATTCAAAAGGCAAAAAAATGACAAGACAGGGATTTTGGAAAATTATTAAGTTTTATGCTGATAAAGCTGATATTAAAAAAAATATTAATCTCTATACATTACGGCATTCTTTTGCAGTTCACTTATTAGAGAATGGTGCTGATGTAAAATCAGTACAAGAGCTTTTAGGAAATAGTTCTATTTATTCAATACAGAAATATGGAGATATTTCTAAAAAAAATAAATTGGCTCAAGTTTATAAAAATAGTCATCCAAGGGCATAATTTATTAGTATACTATCAGTGGTCGCAAAGTTCAAATAAATTTCAAAAGAAGTTTCTCCTTGCTATCATTCAAAAATTAATTAGAACTTAAATGTGCCTAAGGAAAGTACAGTATATTTGTTAAGGTCTGCATACTGAGAGTATGTGGATTTTTTGTTTTATAAAAATGCCGAAATTATGGAAAATGATAATGTAATTTCCGTTATAATCTAAAGTTTGTTGGTAAAAATATATTTGAGGAAGGAGGAATTAAAATTATGAAAAAAATGAAATACACTATTTGTTTAATACTTTCTTTTATATTTATTAGCAGCATTTATAATTTTAATGTAAATGCAGAAGGAAATGGCATAAATGTTGATGCAAAATCTGCATTATTAATGGAGCCTTTAACTGGGAAAGTAATTTTTGAAAAGAATTCTCATGAAAAATTTGCACCTGCATCTGTTACAAAAATAATGACAATGCTTTTAACTATGGAGGCTGTTGACAGCGGAAAAATAAAACTTTCTGACAAGGTTACTGTAAGCGAAAATGCAAAGAAAATGGGCGGAAGTTCCATGATTCTTGATACTGGAGAAGTAAGAACTGTAGAGGAATTACTAAAAGGTATTGCTATTGCATCGGGTAATGATGCAGCAGTTGCTATGGCTGAATATCTAGGAGGTACTGAGGAATCATTTGTAAATCTAATGAATCAAAAGGCACAATCATTAGGAATGAAAGATACTTCTTTTAAAAACTGTACTGGATTAAGTGCACCAGGTCATTTAAGCAGTGCTTATGATATTTCAATTATGTCCAGGGAATTATTAAAGCATCCTATTATATTAAAATATAGCGGAACATATATGGAAACAATATCTGAGGGAAGGAAAACACCTATAGAATTAGTAAATCACAATAAGCTGGTAAGATTTTTTAAAGGCTGTGATGGACTAAAAACTGGATTTACAGATGAAGCAAAATATTGTATATCTGCAACAGCTACAAGAGATGGAATAAGAATGCTTGCTATTATTATGGGAGCTCCAAGCTATAAAGTTAGAAATAGCGATGCAAGTATGCTTATGAATTATGGATTCTCGAAATATGAAACAAAGAAAGTTATTGAAAAAGGAACTGAAGTAGAAAAAATAAATCTTGATAAATACACTGAAAAGTTTATTATTGCAAAAGCAGCTGAGGATATATCTGCTACAATTGAAAAGGGCAGTAATAATAAGATAATTAAAAAATGCGTTATAAATCTTGATAAAAACAAAAAAGAATTTAACAAAGGTGATATAATTGGATATTGTGAGATATATTTAGACAAGGAAGTTATTGGTAAAGTACCATTATATAGTGATAGAGATTTTAAGAAAGCAGGAATGCTTAATAATTTTAAAATATATATTAAGAAGATGTTTGATAATTCTATTTAATATATAAATTTTCAGTCCACTAATAGCAATACTATTCTAGTTCTACTTAATTTGTGAATGATAGCAATGTGAAGCTTCTTTCAGAAATTTAGTGGAACTTTATGACCTAAGGATAGTATATATTAGTGGACTTTTATATGTATTTTTTTTATAATAATATAGTGATATATTTTCAGCAAGCACATTTAGTGAAAACTTGTGACTGCTGAAAGTATATATTGTATAATAAAAATCATGTATTGAGCTTAGCAAAAAAATAATTAGTATATAATTTTTGCTGGAGCAGAGCATAGTGGATTTTTTTAATTATATAAACTTTTGGATTGGGTGATATTAATGCCATTGAACATAAAAATAAGTAATTTTGAAGGGCCTTTTGATTTATTGCTTCATCTTATTAAAAAGAATGAAATGGATATTTATGATATAAAAATTCATGATATTACAAATCAATATCTTCAATATCTTAAAGAAATGGAGGAGCTTGATTTAGAAATTGCTTCAGAATTTATTGTGATTGCAGCTACGTTAATTGAAGCAAAATCAAAGCTTCTTCTTCCAAAGCCAAAGCAGAATGAGGTAGCAGTAGAGTTAGATGATCCAAGAAAAGAAATAATCGATAGATTAGTTGAGTACAGAAAGTATAAATTAGCAGCAGAATTTTTTAAACAAAAAGAAGCAGAACAAGGAATAACATTTAGCAAAAAACCTGAGATTATAGAAGATAAAAAGATTGTAGATAATAATGATATTTTTAAAAATATATCAATTTTAGATTTGTACAATTTATATAGTTCACTTATGAAAAAATATTTAAGCAAAATTAATACAAGTAATGTAATTCAAAATCAGATTCCTTTAGATAATTTTAAGATTGAAGATAAAATGCTTTTGATTGATGAAATAATTAATAATGAAGGAAGATTTTATTTTTCAAATATTATAAAAGAAAGTTCTAGTAAAATTGAAGTTGTAGTTACTTTTTTGGCATTGTTAGAACTTATAAAATTAAAGACGGTAAAAATATATCAAGAAGATAACTTTTATGAAATTTTAATAGAAAGGATACAGGAAAATGGATGATATAAAATCTGAACAATTGGAAATTCCAGAAGCTTCAAATAGAGATATATATTTTTCAATTATTGAATCTCTTCTGTTTGTATCAGGAGAACCTTTAAAGTCTAAAGATATTGCTTCTATTCTTGAATGTAATATTATGTTTGTTGAAAAATTAATTAATGATTTATCAAAAAAATATGAAGCTCAGGATAGAGGAATTAAAATTATTAATGTTAACAATGAGTATCAATTAGTTACTAAAAAGGAAAACAACAATTATATACAAAAACTATTAAAGGTTAATGTAAGACAAAGCTTGTCACAAGCCTCACTTGAAACATTAGCTATTATAGCTTATAAACAGCCAGTAACAAGAGCTCAAATTGATGAAATAAGAGGAGTGAAAAGTGATAGTGCAGTATCTAAGCTTTTAGAAAAGGATTTGATTAAGGAAAGTGGAAGAATGGAGATGCCAGGAAGACCAATTCTTTATTCAACTACAGATGAGTTTTTAAAGCAATTTGGATTTGAAAAAGTAAGTGATATACCAGCATTAGAGGATGTAATAAATCAATATAAAGATGTAGAGGATAAAAATTAAATAAAAGAGCTTTAAAAATGTACTTATTTTGTTAAAGCTCTAAATTTATTTTATAAAGGAATTTCTTCAATTTTATTTTCTGATTCACATTTTTGATTTTTTTCTTTTTCTTTTGAATTAATCATTTTTTTAATTATATCTGCTACTTGTGGTATGGTGTCGATGATTTTATCATATGGATTATCAGTTTCCATTGACATTAATCTAACTGTAGAATCACTTTTAATAACTAAAAATGCTACAGGTTTAATGCTGACACCAGCTCCGGCCCCTCCACCGAAAGGAAATTTTGAGTCAACCTCTTTTCCATATTCAGCACCTCCTGAAGTAAAACCAAAGGTTACTTTTGATATAGGAATTATAAGTGTGCCATCTTGTGCTTCAACAGCATTTCCAACGATAGTGTTTACATCTATCATTGTTTTAATTTTTTCCATAGTATTATTCATTAATGAATCTATTGGATGAGTATTATCCATAAAAAATTACCTCCTTAGTATAATAATTAATTTAAGACTTTTCATTGTAATTAGATTTTGAAAAAATGATTATCAGCATATTAATAATTTTAACCAAATTTATAATAATAATACTCTTAAATTTAATATTTAGTATTTTTTTGTTTGTATATGCTAAAATATTATAGTTATATTTTTTTACATCAAATGTTGTGTTAAATAATCCATACAATAATGGTGAGATAGAATAAAAAAATCCATATAATAGTGCAACTTTTGCAGCATCATCAAATCCATAATTCATTTCAAAATTAATAATTATTTTTGATTTTAATTTATTTTTTTTAAGTCTAATAAATAAATTATATAATTTTTTGATACTTTTATTTTTGTCTGATGTTTTTTCATTTTGTTTGTTTTTATTTTGAAGCAATTTAAGTTTAGAAATATTAATTTTTATAAAAAAAATATATAAATATAATTTATTTGAATATTCACATGATATAAAAATAGGAAATGGAATGATTATTAATATAAAAAAAATTAGTATAAACCAAAACATACTATACCTCCATTAATGATATTACACATTATATCCATTTTAATGTATTTAATACATTATTTTTAGTGGAATATTTTACTGGGGTTAATAAATTAATTAAGTGGAAAAATAACTACTAAGAAAGTCTTAAATGCAATGATTACAAAATTATGTGCAGTTTAGGGGTGAAATTATGAATATAGTAAAATTAAAAGTTATTCCAGTTCTATTATGTATATCTATGTTATTTTTCAACTTTTTTTATATTAATGTATCAGCAGGAGAAATAAATGTAGATGCTAAATGTGCAGTAGCATTAGATTCTAAAACAAAAGCTGTTTTATATGAAAAAAATTCGCAGATGATAGTACCAATGGCAAGTACAACAAAAATTATTACTGCTTTGGTGGCAATTAACTATGGAAATTTAGATAAAAAAGTTGAAATATCTGAGAAAGCTGCAAATATAAAAGGTTCAACTGTTGGCTATAAAAAGGGTGAAATGATATCAATTAGAGAATTGGTTTTTGGCTTAATGTTAAGGTCAGGAAATGATGCTGCTATTGCAATATCAGAAGGTATTGCTGGTTCTACAGAAGAATTTGTGAAATTAATGAATGAATATGCTCATATTATAGGAATATGTAGTACTCATTTTGAATCTCCACATGGATTAGATAGCGATTATCATTATTCTACTGCATATGACTTAGCATTAGCAACTGCAAAAGCTAAAGAACTTCCCTTATTTAATGAGATAGTTTCGACAAAGGATATTGAAGCTGAAAAGTATGGGTTTTCAAGAAGTTATCATAATATAAATAAAATCCTTTGGCAGTTAGATGATGCAGATGGAGTTAAAACAGGCTCAACAGGTAAGGCAGGCAAATGTCTTGTTACTTCTGTTAATATTGATGATAATTCAATAATAATTGTTGTGCTTAATTCAAATGGAAGATGGAAAGAAACAAAAAAAATTCATGATTATGTAGTTAAAAATTATGAATATAAAAAAGTTATATCTAAAGATACTTTAGTAGCAGAGATGCCTATAGGGGATTCAAAAAATAAAATTAAATTATCCTGTAATGAAGATATTATTATTCCTGTTAGAAAGAATGCAGCTATAAATATAAAAACTGTATTTCCTTCATCTGATATAAAATTACCTATAAAAAAAGGAGATAAAATAGGGAGTTTATACATTTATGATGGAGATAATAAATTGCTATTTACTCATTATTTAGAAGCTAAAAATGGTGTAGCTGATAAAAATAAGATAAAAGTACCTTTTTTTAAGTTTAACAAAAACTAATATAAAAGCCTGGCATATGCTAGGCTTTTATATTAATTTCTCTGAAAGAATATTTGATAAATTTAATTTATTAACTCTATTTTTTATTTCTAAAGTATTTGTAGTATAAAGACCAAGATCCTGCATTCTTTTAAAATATTCTGCTCCTGCAAAGGTGTATCTGTTTCTTCTGCCTTCTTTTGTCATCATTTTGTAATTTGTATAGCTTATAATATCTCCAATAGCAATAGCAGTAGGAAGAATTAAAAGCGGCATTCCAAGACAGTTCCTAACAGCATTATGTCCAGCTAATGAACCCGTACAAATTGCTTCAGTATGCCCTACAAAAAGTCCACCTTTTTCACCTGCACAAAATAAATTATCGATTCCTTTTACTTTCATATCATCAGTTCTTGGTGCAACAGATAGATATCTTATGGAATTTCCTTTTCCACCAGCATAAGGATCTATATATTTAGCATTTTCAAGTCCTTGAATCTTTCTTAACTTTTCTAAAGGGTAGTATGAAGTCATTAACTTTGCATGACCTGTATCTAAAAGTATTATATTCTCAGCAAATTCTTTAAGAGCATACTGCTGACATACTTTTAATTTTAACTTGTCAAGATTGATGTCTTCTGGAGGAACTTTTAATACAACTACACCTGTACTATTAAGTTTATTAACAATTTCATCTGATAAACTTTCTTTACAAAGCTTACAAGAGCCGCTGAAAGCACCAAAAACATCATCTTCTCTTTCACCTTGTAAATCAGGAATTCCTGCTCTGGCACTTATGCTGACTCTAGGACCAAAAGCTGGACATCTTAGTATGCACATTGAGCAGCCATTACCATATCTTAGGCAATTACCCATTGGACCTGTTGATCCTGTGGTTTCAATGAAAACATCACCACTTACAAAAGTACCATCAGATAAATAAATACCTAAAATATTATTATCTTTCTTTTGAATATCAATTACTCTGCTTTTTAGGTTTATTTCTATACCTAGATTAGTTAAATATTTTTTAACTTCTGGTTCTATTTTATTAACATCATAAAGCCAAGCATGTTTATGTCCAGGAAAATCAATATTTTTGTGTCTTGAACAGCTGTCAGTAATATTAATGAGATCACCAGCTCCTAATTCTATTAGTTCTTCAGAAGCTGTAAATCTGCCGTTATTTCGCATTATTCCGCCTACATTTCCAAGACCTAAAAGCATATCTGTTTTTTCATAAATTACAACATTTGCACCTGCTTTTTTTGCTGTTATAGCTGCAGCACAGCCAGACCAGCCAGCACCTATAATAATAACTTTCATTATTCATTCCCCCTGAAATGATTTTTATAAAAATCTTCTACCTTTAAAAATATATTTTGGATCACTTTGAATTTTACATAGTTTTTTTATTATATGACCTTGATATCTTACAGTACAAGCACCGCATACTCCTTCACCGCAGCACATTTTTGCATTGTTGCAGCAGGAAAATGCTATTTTATCGTTAATAAATTCAAGAGTCTTGAAAATTAAAATATCAGGTCCTGAACAATGAACTAAATTTATATTTTCATCATTTATTTCATTATTTAAAATATTAATTAGTTCTAGAGAAAGTTCTCCTTTATTTAAAGTGCTGCACTCAATGACTTTAGAATTACACATAGTTAGATATTCATCTATAAAGGATTTATCATAATCTGCATTATCTATTATTACAGTTGTCTTATTTCCATTAGAATAAAGTTTTTTCAAAACTGGAACTAAAGGTGCTTGACCTATGCCTCTAGCAATTAATATTGACTTCCCATCTCTGCTGTTATAAATGTTTTTAAGACCTAATTCTCCATTCCAATAGGGACCTCTTATATCTATTTTTTCTCCTTCTTTTAGTAAATTGAACTTTTTAGTTTTTACTCCTTTTATTTCAATTGCCAAAGTTATTGTGTTTTCTTCTAAGTCTGTATCCATAATTGATATAGGAAAATCAAAATATTGGTTAGAATTTATATCTCGTAAAAAAACATAGCTTCCTGGATGTATTAAATTTTGAGCTAGTTCATGTTTTACTCGTATAGTTAATAAAATTACATTTTTAAAAATATTTTCTTTTTTGTAAATCTCACATATATAATTTTTGCGTTCCTCTTTTGATTTACCTCCATTCCAAATATATTCTTGATATATACAAACACCTTTCCAATTAATGCAGTCGCAAAAATTTTTGCCTGCAAGCTGGGAACATAATAAACAATCACCAGTTTCAGCTAAATGGCAAGGGCAGTATTCTGTTCCTGCATCAATACAATCTTTAATTTCATATTCCATGCTTAATTCTCCCTTCAAAAGAATTAAATATTGATAATAAATCCAGCAAAAAATTCTTCTTATAATATTAAAATATAAAAAAATTAAATATTTGTTACTTATTTTTGAAAGAAATGTATTTCAAATAAAATCATCAGGACTATGTTTAAATATTAAAAAAATGGTCAAAAATACTAATAGTTAGATATATCTATTAATAATTTATAATTGGAGGAAAGTATGAATAGTGTAGTATTAGTTGGAAGATTAGTTAAAGACCCAGAATTAAATCATGGAAAGGATAATGATAAAGCATATACAAGATGTACTATTGCTGTTGACAGGAAATATAAAAATTTAAATGGTGAAAGAGAAACAGATTTTATTCCAGTAGTATTTTATGGGAGAACAGCTGAAGTTGTATGCGAATATCTATCAAAAGGAAAAATGGTATGTATTAACGGAAGAATAAGAGTTGAAAGTTATACTGATAAGGATGGTATTAGAAGGAACTCAACTAATATTGATGTAGATCATTTTCAGTTTGTTGATTCAAGTGAAAGAAAAGAAAAAATAGTTTAAGTTTCATATACCTATAGATAAAAAATAGTATTTGTGGTATACTTTCCTCGTCACATTTAGTTTCACTTAATTTATAAATTACAGCTTTGAGAAGTTTTTTAGAAATTTAGTAGAAATTTGGTGGCTGAGGATAGTATTTTAATTAATGAAGTTTATTATTTATAGGTGATTGTAATGATTGAAAGATTGCAGAAATATATGGCTAGATGTGGTGTAGCATCTAGAAGAAGCTCTGAGAATATAATATTGAGCGGAAGAGTTAAGATTAATGATATTGTTATAAAGGAATTGGGATATAAAGTTGATTCAGATAATGATAAAGTTTATGTTGATGATAATCTTATCTTACCAGAAAATGGTAAAGTGTATATAGTTTTAAATAAGCCTACTGGATATGTATCTACTGTAAAAGATGAAAGAGGAAGAAATACTATAATGGATCTTATAGAAGTTTCTGAAAGAATTTATCCAATAGGCAGGCTTGATTATGATACTTCTGGTCTTATTTTATTAACTAATGATGGTGATATATACAATAGAGTTATCCATCCAAGGCAATCAATAAACAAAGTTTATATTGCTAAAATTAAGGGTATACCATCAAAAGATGAAATAAGTAATTTTTGTAGTGGAGTTAATATAGGCGATTACATAACTTCAAATGCTGGATTTAAAATATTAACACAATACTCTGATACATGTGATGTTGAAATAATTATTCATGAAGGAAAAAACAGACAAATAAGAAGAATGTGCGAAGCTATAAATCATTCAGTAATTAAATTAAAAAGAATAGCTGTAGGAGATATAGTTTTAAATAATTTAAAAGAAGGATGCTGGAGATATTTAAATCAAAAAGAGCTGAAATATTTAGAAAGATTATAAATAAAAACAGATAAGTTGAAGCAATAATTAAATCTTCAATGTATCTGTTTTTATTTTTTAGTAAAAGTATAGCAGGATGCTTTTTAAATAAATCTAAAAGCATTTATTTTTAGTTTACATAATAAAAATTATGTAAATACTATAAAAAAGTAAACCAAAAACAACTAATATTATTGCATTCGTATTAATATATTCAGAAAGATATAAAAATATCCATATTTATTGATAATATAAATAATAGATGATAAAATGAATAATAGATGATGCATAATTTCATATACAGGAAAGGAATTGAACATTCAATGGAAGAAGAAAAACAAGACGTAATGCGGAAAATTCAATCAAAATTTAAAACATTGAGTAAAGGGCAAAAGCTAATTGCTGAATATATATTGAAACATTATGACAAAGCTGCTTTCATGACTGCAGCAAAATTAGGTATTAGTGTAGGTGTAAGTGAGTCAACTGTTGTAAGATTTGCAGATGAATTAGGCTTTGATGGATATCCAAGGCTGCAAAAAGCACTACAAGAATTAATTAGAAATAAGCTTACTACAGTACAAAGATTAGAATTATCCAATGATTTTATTAGTGAGAAAAATGTCTTAAAAGGCGTACTCAAAGGTGATATGGAAAATATTCGTTCTACTTTGGAAAAAATAGATGATAAAACTTTTACAGATGTGGTAAATAGTATTTTTAAATCTAAAAAAATATATATTATTGGACTTAGAAGTTCTACAGCACTTGCAGAATTTTTAGGATTTTATTTAAATTTAATTTTAGATAATGTAAAAGTTGTTGAATATGGAATTAGTGATATTTTTGAGCAAATGATTAATCTATCATTAGATGATTTAGTTATAGGAATTGGATTCCCAAGGTATGCAAATAGAACAATCAAGGCACTAAGCTTTGCAAAAAGCAGGGGAGCAAAGATTGTTGCTATTACAGATAGTAATCTATCTCCTCTTGCAGAAAATGCAGATTATTCATTAATTGCACAAAGTAATATGGCATCTTTTGTAGATTCCCTTGTAGCTCCATTAAGTGTCATTAATGCTCTTATAATTGCAGTTGGTCTTAGAGAAAAGCAAAAAATATCAAATACATTTAAAAATCTAGAAAATATTTGGGAAGAGTATCAAGTTTATTCATCTAGAGGGAAAGAAGAAAATACTTAATTTTTATTAGTTATAAATATAATATACGTGAAAAATATATATTTTTTTAAAAAAATTATGAATATTATGTTGAATAATTTCGATTAATATATTAAATTATAATAGAGTACTTTATTATATAATTTTAGTAATGATTTTAAATGATTAGAAGGTGATATTATTTCTGTTGTTGTGATTGGTGGAGGACCTGCTGGAATGATGGCTGCAATTAAATCATCAGAAAAAAGCAAAGTTATATTACTTGAAAAAAATGAGAAATTGGGGAAAAAACTTTATATAACAGGTAAAGGAAGATGTAATGTTACAAATGCTAATAATTTAGATGCTTTTTTTGAAAACATTACTCAAAACCCTTATTTTTTATATAGTTCTTTATATTCTTTTACAAACCTAGATACAATGGATTTTTTTACTAAGTGTGGAGTGAATTTAAAAGTTGAAAGGGGGAATAGAGTCTTTCCTGAATCTGATAAATCCTCTGATATAATAAATGCACTTGTCAAAGAGCTTGTATCTAGAAATGTTACAATAAAGACAAATTCAAAAGTAAAAGGCTTTGAAATGCTTAATTCCAGTATAAATTCAGTAATACTTGAAAATGGTGAAAAGATAAAAGGAGATTATTATATATTATGTACTGGAGGACTTTCTTATCCTCAAACTGGCTCAACAGGTGATGGCTTTATTTTTGCAAAAAAGTTTGGTCATAATATAATTGATCCTTTTCCTGCTTTAGTGCCTTTAGAGGTGAAGGAAGATTGGATTAAAGATCTGCAAGGTTTATCTCTTAAAAATGTTGAATTTAAAATATTTGATGAAAATAACAAAAAAGTGTATAGCGATTTTGGAGAAATGCTTTTTACACATTTTGGAGTTTCAGGACCAGTTGTACTAAGTGCCAGCAGAATAGTTAACTATAAGAAAAATTTAAGAATATCAATTAATTTAAAGCCAGCACTAAGTGAACAGGAACTTGATAAAAGAATCCAAAATGATTTTAATAAATATATAAATAAAGATTTTAGAAATTCATTAAATGATTTATTGCCTCAAAAGCTTATAAATACAGTAATCTCTCTTTCAAAAATAGATCCTTTAAAGAAAGTAAATTTGATTACAAGGGATGAAAGAAAAAAATTACTTAATATACTTCAAGATTTTACACTTAATATAAAAGGAACTAGACCTATTGAAGAAGCAATAGTAACAGCAGGAGGAATTGATACAAAAGAAATAGATCCTTCTACTATGAAATCAAAATTAATCAATAATTTATCTTTTGCTGGTGAAATTATTGATGTTGATGCATACACTGGAGGATATAACATACAGATAGCATTGTCAACAGGGTTTCTTTCAGGCAGTGAAATTAATAATTAATATAAAAATAATAAATTAATTAAAGGATTTTATTATTTTTTATAGAATAATAAATAGGTCAGTTTAAGATTATTTTATAGAAAGGCGGAATTATTTTGAAATTATCTATTGCACTAGATGGGCCAGCAGGTTCAGGTAAAAGCACTGTAGCTAAATTATTAGCACAAAGATTAAATATAATGTACATTAACACTGGTGCAATGTATAGAGCAATTACACTTATAGCAATGAGAAATAATATAAATCATAATGATAAGGAAAATCTGCAAAGTCTTGCAGAATCTTTAGTAATGCACTTTAATAATGATAAACTTATTGTAAATGATGAAGATGTAACTGATAAAATTTCAATGCCGATTATCAGTAAAAATGTTCCTGTTTACTCAGCAATTCCTGAAATAAGAAATGTATTGGTCAAATTGCAGAGAAAAATAGCTGATAAATATAACGTTGTTATGGATGGCAGAGATATTGGAACAGTAGTCTTGAAGGATGCTCCATACAAGTTCTTTTTAGTTGCAGACTCAAAGGTAAGAGCAGATAGAAGATATAAAGAATTAATTGGGAAAGGTCTTAATGTAGATTTTGATGAAATCCTTTTTGATATTGAAAAAAGAGACTTAGAAGATTCCACTAGAGAAATAAGTCCTCTCAAAAAAGCAGATGATGCTATTATAATTGATTCATCTATGCTTTCAATTGAAGAAGTTTTAGAAAAAATAATTGAATATATTTTACTTTCCTCGCCGCATTTGGTTCCACTTAATTTATAAATGATAGTGGAGATAAGCTTTTTAAAAATTTAGTTAAACTTTGTTACTGAGGATAGTTTAGAAAAGGTAAACAATATGAATATGTTACTTGCAGATAAAGCTGGTTTTTGCTTTGGAGTTAAAAGAGCAGTTGATGAAGCTTTAAAGACCCAGGAAAAGTATAATAAAAAAGTATATACATTAGGGCCATTGATTCATAATGATGATGTGGTTGAATTTTTGAAGAAAAAAGAAATATATCCAATAGAGTTGAAAAATATAGATTTATTAAATCAGGATGATGTTATAATAATTAGATCACATGGTATTTCTCCAGATATTTTAAATGTTCTTTTAGAAAAAAAACTTATAATTATCGATGCTACATGCCCTTTTGTATCAAATATCCAACAAAAAGCTAAAAAGTACTATGAACTTGGATATTGTATTGTCATTGTAGGTGATAAAAATCATCCTGAAGTTGTAGGCATAAATGGTTGGTGTAATAATACAGCTGTGATTTCCAAGGATGGAACAGAAATAAACTTAGAAAATGCTCCTCAAAAAATATGTGTTTTATCTCAAACTACTGAGAAGCAGGAGAATTTTCAAAAAGTATTAAATACTTTAATAAAAAAGGTTAAGGAATTGGCAGCTTTTAATACTATATGTTCTGCTACAGAAGAAAGGCAAAAATCAGCAGAACAATTATCAAAAGAAGTTGATTTAATGGTTGTTCTTGGAGGATATAATAGCTCCAACACAACTAAGCTGTATGAGATTTGCAGCGAAAACTGTTTAACAATACATGTTGAAAATTCGGGTGAAATACCTGATAAAATATTAAAATCTAATAAAATAAAAAAAATTGGTATTACAGCTGGTGCTTCAACACCAGATTGGATTATTAAGGAGGCAATTTATAAAATGAGTAACTTTGAAAATGAAGGCATTAATGAACAATTAGAATTTATGGAAAAGGAAAAAACTTCAATTGCAGTTGGAGAAATAATTAAGGGAGAAGTTATATCAATATCACCAAATGAAAAAGGAGTATTTGTAAATATTGGATACAAACTTGATGGTGTTCTTCCAAAGAATGAAATAGCTAGTAATGATGATGCTAAATTAAGCGATATTTTTAAAGCTGGCGATGAAATTGTAGTAAAAGTAATAAGCAGGAAAAATGAAGATGGTAATGTAGTATTATCACAAATTGAAATTGAAAGAGAAAAAGCATTTAAAGATTTAAAATCAGCATTTGAAAATAAAGAAACTGTAACTGTTGTAGTTAAAGAAGCAGTTAAAGGCGGCTTAGTTGCTAATTCAAATGGAGTAAGAATATTTATACCAGCTTCTCATATAGAACTTTATCATATTGATGACTTATCTGAATATATTGGTAAAAGCCTAACTGTAAATATTGTTGAATTTAACCAAGATAAAAAATATACTAAAATAGTAGGATCAAGAAGGGAAATTTTAAAACAAGAACAAAGCAAGAAAGAAGAAGGAACTTGGAATTCTTTACAGGTTGGAGATATTATAGAAAGTGAAGTAAAGAGATTAACAGATTTTGGTGCTTTTGTAGATGTAAATGGTGTTGATGGATTACTTCATGTATCTGAAATTTCTTGGGGCAGAGTTAATAAAGCTTCAGATGTATTAAAAGTTGGAGATAAAATAAAAGTTTATGTTCTTGATTTAGATAAAGAAAAAAGAAAACTTTCATTAAGTCTTAAAAAATTAATTGATGATCCATGGATTAATGTTGATGAAAAATATCCTGTTGATAATGTAGTCCTTGGTAAGGTAGTTAGATTTGCTAATTTTGGAGCTTTTGTAGAATTAGAACCTGGTGTTGATGCACTTGTTCATATTTCTCAAATCAGTCATAAAAGAATCAATAAACCTTCTGATGCATTAGAAATAGGTCAGCAGATAAAAGCAAAAATAATTGAAGTTAATAAGGAAAATAAAAAAATAACATTAAGCATAAAAGAAGTAGCAGAAATCTAGAAATAAAAATACGTGTTTAAAACACGTATTTTTACTTTTACGTTTATTTATAATATTCTGGCATATTTCCTTCTATAATTAATATAATTTAATATTATTGTATACTATCCTCGGTCACAAAGTTCCAATGAATTTCTAAAAGAAGCTTAATCTCACTGTCATTTACAAATTAACATCTATGCTGTCCGCAGCACAACCACGAATGAAAATAGTGACAGGCTATCTTATAATTAATTGGACCTAAATGTGATTAGGAAAGTATAGTAGGAGGTTAAGTATGGATAGAAAAGATTCTTCAGAATATAACTCCATTATAGATTTTAAAGAGAAACAAAATTTATATTTTGTACTAAATAAATATGATTTAAATGTACAGGAAATTTATAAATCAAGGAGTGCATACAAGGTTTCTACAACTAATGGATATGTTTGTCTAAAAAAAATGAAACATGGAGAGTATAAAGCTATTAATGGTAATATTTTAGTAGAACATTTAATTACTAATGGATTTTACAATGTTCCTAAATATTATAAAACTAAAAAAGGTGAATTGTATGTAAAATCAAAGAAATATATATATTATATTTCTGAGTGGATTGATGGAATTGAAAGTGATTTAAGTGATATTAATGAGGCTGTTCAAAGTGTAATTGTATTAGCTAAATTTCATTCAGCATCAAAAGGAATTGATATAAGCAAATTAAAGATAAAAAATAATTTAAGAAATTGGCCAGTGATTTTTAATGATAATCTAAATGATTTGCAGAAATTCAAAAAATTAATCCTAAGTAAAAAAAATAAAGATTATATAGATATAGCTTATCTAAAACATATAAATAGTTTTTACAACAGGGGATTAGAAGCACTTAATTTCTTAAATGAATCACGATATTCAGAATTATCAGTCCAAGCCTGTGATAATAAAACTATTTCTCATGATAGTATTTACTATCAAAATATTGTTAAAAGGGATAATTGTTATTATTTAGTCGATTTAGATAGCATTATCATCGATTTACAAATAAATGATTTAGGAAAATTAATTAGAAGATTAATGTATAAAAGTTCATATAAATGGGATTTTTCAAAGGCTAAGATGCTTATTGATGCATATTCATCAATAACACCATTAACTAAGGATGAACTAGAAATAATGTTGGCTTTAATTGTATTTCCCCATAAGTTTTGGAAATTAGGCAAAAAAAAATATTTAAAGAATACAACATGGAATCAGAATAAATATATTCATAAGTTAAATAAAATGATTGAATGTGATGAATTAGAACAAAAATTTCTTGAAGAATATATTACATTTTTGCGAGAAATATAATTCAAATGTTAATTTGACTATTTTATACTAAAGACTTATAATTATTGTAATTAAACTTATAATTGAAAATGGTTATTTATTTTTACTAACTACTCTTGGTTAGATTTAGTCTCAATTAATTTATAAATGATATGGGAAAGAAGCTTTTTTAGAAATTTAGTGGGTCTTTGTGTTCAAGTGTAGTATATATTTTAAATGGATATTGGGGAATAGAGATGTATTGTTTTGAAAAACTAAATAATAGTAATATGATATACTTTAAAGAACTAAATAAATATAGAAACAAATTTAATAACTTAAATAAGGATTTTTTTGAAAAATATAAAAAAGCTAATTTTATTAAAAGATTTATTTTACAAAAACAAATTTGTTTATTAAAGGTTAAATCAAGTTTTGTAGGATATATGTGGATTACTCCTAAGAATTCACAAAACTTTGTAATTAATTCCCTTAATGTTATTGAATTTCAAGTTATAAATAATTTTATTGAATTTTTAATGAATCAATTTAAGAGTGGTTCTACATTCAGTTATTTATGCGAAAAAAATAACTATAATTTTAAAATATTAGAATCATTAGGATTTAAACCTATAGAAAGAACATTGTATTTAAAACTTTTAGTAGATAAGGCTAATAAGTACGTTTTTGATGAAGATGTTGAATTTGAGATTTTAAAAAGAGGAAAACAGGAAGAAATCAGGCGTACTATACAAAATGAAGTTTTTCAAAATATTGATAGACTTCCTTTAAGCATAAATGATATTTTTGATGATGAAATGCAAAAATATTATTTTGATAAGGGAGCTGTTTTTATTAAAAAGGATAATGTTTATTTAGGTTATGGTCAAATAATTATTGAAGATGGTCATCCAACAATTGTTAATTTGGGAATTTTAAAAGAGTATAGAGGGCAAAAATATGGAAAAAAGATGCTTGAATACCTTATTAATATAGCTATTTGTGAAGGATATAGCGAAGTTAGATTAAAAGTTGCTTCAGATAATAATATTGGTTTGAATCTATATTTGAGGCATGGATTTGTTATAGACAATGAGAGCTGCATGTGGGAATATAAAATAAATAAAATTTAATTTATTTCTCTTTTAGGGCATAACCTTTTGTTATGTCCTCTTTTATTTGAATAAAAATATGCTATAATGATATTGTTAAAAAATCAGTTGTTATACTTTTCTTGTACACATTTAGTTCTACTCAAATTTATTAATTTAGTGGGACTTTGTTATCAAGGATAGCATATTTCAAAAGGAGAAGAAAAATGAAGGATGAGAAAAATCTTCAATATTACATAGAAACTTGGGGCTGCCAAATGAA
>JAUZPN010000003.1 GCA_030705885.1 Bacillota bacterium
ACATATGCAGTAAAAAGCGGAATGATTGATTCTGATACAGCAGGTGCTGTATATGATATTAGAAAGAGAACAGCAGCACCAATATTTAGTGTAGCAGCAGGAACATATACAACATCAAAAACAATTACAATTACATCATCAACTGCAGGAGCAACTATAAGATATACAACAGATGGTACAATTCCAACAGTAACATCAGCAGTGTATAGTGGACCAATAATTTTATCAAAAGATGCAATATTAAAAGCCTATGCAGTAAATACTGATATGGTAGATTCATATATTATAAGCAGTACTTATAAAATAAGTCAGAAAGGTGTACCAACTGGATTGACAGCGTCAGCAGTTACAAATACAAGTTTTACTTTGAATTGGAATGCTGTAACTGATGTTACTGGAGTTAAAAGCTATGATGTATATAATGGAACACAGTTGGTTGGTACTACTAATTCATCGACATTAACTCTAAATGTGACAGGTCTTATAACAAATACCACCTATAGTTTTGTTGTAAAATCAAAAGATGCTTCTTCAAATATTATAGCAGTAAGTAATCCTCTTACAGTAAGAACAACAGGAGATAATGCAGATTTAATAGTAACAGATATTGATTATAAACCTAGCTTGCCATGTGAAGGTGAAGATGTAACTTTTAGTGCAACAATCAAGAATATAGGAAAAGCTGCTACACCAGAAGGTGTTACAAATAAAATACAATTCAGTTTGGATGGAGGAAACTCTTTTGTTTGGGTAGATAATTACAGCAGATCATTAGAACCAGGTCAATCTGTAACCTTAAGAGTTAATGCAGGAAACACAGGAACTGTTTGGAATGCCATTGCAGGAAATCATATTATTAAAGCTGTTGTAAATCCACAAAAACTAATTTATGAAGGAAACTACAGCAATAATGCATATACTGAAAAAATGGTTATAAATAAGCCATGTGATTTAGTAGTAACTAATATAACATTAGGATCTGGAAATGCAGTATCATCAGTTCCTAATACTATAAGTGCAACTGTTAAGAATATTGGACAAGGAAGCAGTCCTGCTGGCAGAACTATTAGAGTAGATTTCTATATTGGTACTAGCAAGTTAGCTTCATATTGGTCAGATGATTATAATTGGTCAATAGAACCAAATCAATCAGTAACATTAACTTCAAATTGGGGATTGTCAAATAAGGCAGGCTGGAAAACATCAGCAGGAAATCATACACTAACAGCTGTAGTAGATTCACTTAATACTATTAAGGAAACTAATGAAACTGATAACAGCTTTTTAAAAATAGTACCTGTAACTGATACAGGCACATTAGATCCAAATTATGATTATGATGGAGATGGATTAACCACAGCACAAGAACAGCTTATTGGGACTGATCCACTTAATGCAGATACTGATGGTGATGGCATAAGTGACTATGATGAAATTAATGTATACAATACTGATCCATTGAATGCTGATACTGATAGAGATGGAGTATATGATGGCATTGAAATAAAAATGGGAACAGATCCATTGACACTAAATACAAACGTAAATACGAAAATTACTAGAACTGCACAAACTCCTGATAGTAGTGTTGTTGTTACAGCACATGGAAATATTAATACTTTTGGAGCACCTTTGCAGGTAGTAAAATATGATAATGTATTACTTAATGGACTTAAAGGTATAATAGGAAAGCCAATAGAAATATCAATGGGCGGATACAAGGCAGATAGTGCAGATATAACTTTTAAATATAATGTGAATAAGTTGAATGGTGTTTCTGAGGATAACATGATTATATATCAGGTTGATCCAGGTTCTAAAAAATTAGTGCCAGTTTCAAAAAGTAAATTAACAATTAATAAGGTTTTAAAAACTGTTACAGGAAATCTAAGCCAAGCAGATGGTATATATGTGCTTGGAGATTGTAATATTCAAACTGATTTATCAAATGTTGATATTGTATTTGCTATAGATGAATCAGGAAGTATGGATTATAATGATCCAGTTGTTAATAGAGTGTCTGCTGTAAGACAATTTATACTAAATAAAGAGGACAGTGAGAGAATAGGATTAGTAACCTTTAATAGTATTGCTTCAATAGTACAAAATCTAACAAATGATAAAGACACTTTAGTTACTGCAATGGATGACGATAGACTAAATAATACTGGATATTCAACTAACATAGGAGGGGCATTAACTGAATCAGAAATTGTATTGGATAAAAATAATACTAGTACTATTAAGGAACTGAAGGTAGTAATATTATTAACAGATGGTAATAATGATACAGGATCAACTGATGATGATGTTTCAGCTAAAAGTCAAATACTTAATCAAAAACATGATATTACAATAGATACTGTAGCTTTAGGTTCACAAGTAAATGGAACTCTTCTTCAGGAGATTGCAAGTGCAGGAAAAGGAAAAAATTTCACATTAAAGGATGCATCACAAATATCATCATTATACAGTGATTTATCAAAGGAAATAGCACTTAAGAAAGGTTCAACAGAATGGTACAATCCTACTATTTCAAAATATGATAATAAGCATCAAGTTGTTACAAATTTAGTTAAATTAGGTTATACAGATGCTGCTTCAAATTTTGAAAATGATGTAAATAAATTTTTAGGAGAATATTATGATGGTTCAATTTCATTAAAAGATGAATTAGCTAATATTACTATTGATAGAACTATAAGTTTGATAAATTTCACTAATAAAGCTTTAGAAGGAAAATATATTAAAAGATTTAGTGTAGATAGTTTAGTGCCAAGTAAAGAATGTATAGATTTTATAAGTCTATATGAAACATATGCTCAGTATCCATATCCAGATAAAGATGGTAAAATGACAATAGGATTTGGACATGTATTGCTTCCAGGTGAAAGTTATCCTAATGGTATCACAGGTGATGAAGCTAAAGCATTATTGCTAAAAGAGATTAAAGGAGGTAAGTATTGTACTACTAGTCTTGATCCTTTTCTTAGAACAAATAATATAAAGTTAACTCAATATCAGTATGATGCATTAGTAAGCTTTACTTATAATGCTGGTGAATATATTTGGCTTAATAAAGTTGATGACTTTAAACTTAAATCATTGCTTTTAAGTGATAAATATACTGCTGATGATATACAGAATTCAATGTTACCTTATGTTTATTCAGTTGATTCTAAAGGAGTGAAACATAAATTAGGAGGATTGTGGAGGCGTCAAATGGATCAAGCAGAAATGTTTAATACAGGAGATTATAAAGTAGATGAACGTCCAGTTCCACAAGGTCAAGGTTATGAATAGAAAATATTTAAATAAATATATAAATATATAAAGGAGGTAATAAAAATGAAAAAAATATGTACCTATTTAGTGGCTTTAACTATTGTGTTATCAATAAATGGTTGTTCAGGATCACATGTAAGTAATAGTTCTAAACAAAAAGTAGATTCTAAAAACCAAGTGGTAAAAAATCAAAATATAACTCCAAGCATTACTCCAACTAATACTCAGGATAATTCAAATGAAAATAGTGTACAAGAATCCCCTACTGATATAGATTCTAGTCAAAATTCAAACAAAGGAATCAATAAGACAACACAATATAGTTTTTTTGGAAATTGGGAAGTAAAAGGAGTAATTGGATATGCTAAAGTTTTCAGTGAAGATGATGGAAAAGATGTCGAAGGTAAAAAACTAACATTTTCAGGTGAAAGTGCTAGTTCTAATGGTGACATATGTAAAAATCCTATTTATAAAGTTACGCAAATTGATAAATATGACTTTGAAAGTGGATATGGAATTAATAAATTTAGAGATTTAGGCATAAATGGAAATTCAATTTCAGAAGTTTTAGTTTCAAAGGAAGATGGAAAAGAGTGGGAGGGAAGCGGAGCATTCTTTTATGTAAAAGATGAAAATACCTTGATTATTGATGCAGGAGGTAGATTTTATGAAGTGGTGAGGGTAAAATAAATCTGAAGTAAACATCAGGGATTATTTATAGGAATAGAAGTTGCTGATAATGATAATATAATTGGATCACAATTTTATGTAAAAGATGATTCAACACTAATTATGTTTTACCAAGGAGCATATTATGAACTCACAAGAATTTCTTATATAGAAAAACCCATTATTGTATTCTAATGGAAATATTAATTTTCAGAGTGAAATAGAAATATCCATGTAACTGGTGGTAATATAAAAATAAAGGGCTTAAATCGAGGTCGCTTTTTCAGTGACCTCGCATAAAGCTCTTTGTTTTTATACTAAATTGAGATATATATAAATATGGTGCCTTAGTTCCCTTTAGACTTAATATGGAGGGTTGTGAAAATGAAAAAATATATAAATATTCTAATAGTGTTTATAGTATTTATGTTAATAGCTGGCTGCAGTTCTAACATTAAAAAAATAATAAAAAAGATCTGAGTTCTAAAAATTCAAATAATAATACATTAGTAAGTATAAGCCCAAATAAAATTAGTCCTAAAATATCAGATTCAAATAGTACTAATAATTCAGAAAATAATGTATCAACTAGTATAGACTTAAATGAATGTAGTACTCCAACACCAAATTTAAATTATAATCAAAATACACCAACTAATGCAGAATTAAATGAAAATAATGTTTCAACAGCAGACTTAGCTCCTTTCTTAGGAGAATGGAATGCTACTAGGCGTTTGCTAATACCAAGAGCTTATTCTGATGAAGATTTAAAAGAAGCAGATATGCTTGGTGAAAAAATTATCATAAAATCTGATCTTTTTAGTTTTTCAAGTTATGAATATAAAAATCCATATTATAAGGTTTCAGAAATAACAAATGGCCAATTTGTGAAGGATAACAATAATTTTATTTGTTCACAGTTAATGCAATTAAATATATGTAAAACATCTACTATTAAAAAACTAGATGTTTATCAAGATAAAAGTTTAGGATTTTTAGTTGAAACATTTTATTTTGAAGACGATAGCACTATAATTACAAATGATAATTATTATGCTTTCTTTGAGTTGAAGAAGATAAAATAATATAAAAAATTTTAATTGGTTTTAATTAAAATAGGACTTTAATCTACAAAGATTTTATTGTTTTGTATTGATACATCTACTTAAGTTTTGACCAAGCCTAGTTCAGATGAAGGATAAGGGAGGTTTTGAAATGGCAAAATATAAAAAAAATATAGTTATAATAATTACTATATTTTTTATAGTGTTTTTAATTTCAAGTGTTATTGTATTTTTGCATAGCAGAAATGCTAAAACAAATACTAAAAATATAACTGCTGCTACAAAGAATAACAAGCAAACCATTAGTACAGAAAACATTGATAAATCACCTAACAGTAAATCTGATGTAAATAGCAGAGATTCTTTATATAAAATGTTTTATGGCAAATGGAAAGTAAATAAAGTTTTAGCTGTGGATGTAAGGATTGGACCTAGTAAAGATTACAAGGATATAATTGGGAAAACCATTGAGTATTCTTATAACAATATTAAAATTGATGATATAGAAATGCTTAATAATCCTGAATATGATTTTATTTTAGCACCAACCGAACCCAATACTTGTGTTATTGAAACTCTTCCATCAATTAGTGAATTAGGCATACAAGGAAAATATTTTGCAGCAGTTGATGTTGCTAACCGTTTTAATTCATCAGAAGTTATGATTGGAGGGCAATTTTATATAAAGGATAATTTAACATTAATTATGTTTGATAATTATGCATATTATGAACTTACAAGAATCTCTAATGATGAAAGTCCTAATATTGGGTTTTCAAATGATGCATTAAAAAATGCAACTACAAAGAAAACTAATGGAGGTAATTACAATACAACTAAGGATAATTTTAGAGATCCCTTATACAAACTATTTTATGGTGAATGGAAAATAAATAGAGTTTTAGCTGTAGATGAAAAAAAAGGATCTAGTAAAGAGTCTAAAAATATAATTGGTAAGACTATTGAATATTCATATGATAATATTAAATTTAATAAAAATATAAAAATTGATAAACCTATATATCATTTTATACTTGCACCAACAGAACCAGATAAGACAATTATAGAAAACCTCCCATCTATTAAGGAACTAGGTATGCAGGGAAAATATTTTATAGGAATAGAAGTTGCTGATAATGCTGATATAATTGGATCACAATTTTATGTAAAAGATGATTCAACACTAATTATGTTTTACCAAGGAACATATTATGAACTCACAAGAATTTCTCACACAGAAGATACTGCTATTGGATTCCCAGGATAATGATAAAAATGATTGAGTTTTGATGGTATACTATTCTTGGTTACAAAGTCTCATATATATATTTAAAATCTGTTTATCATAAGTGCTTAAATATAAATAAATGTGGTAAAATAATAGTAATGAGGAATATAAGGAGTGAACAGATTGGAAAAGGAATTTAATATCACAGGAACTTGTATACCAGAAAAACATTATATGGTTAATATATCAAGCAAAATAGACTCAGTAACTAAATTGATTGAAAAGGAAAAATATTTTATTATAAATCGACCAAGGCAGTATGGTAAGACTACAACACTGTTTATTTTATACACAAGATTAAAAAATGATAATAGTTATTTACCAATAAAAATAAGTTTTGAAGGAATAGGAGACGAAATTTTCGAGAAAGAAGAACTTTTTTCACAAGGCTTTTTAGATTTAATAAGTACAAATCTTTCTTTTATTTCCGAAGAACTATCTGACTTTATAGATAAGCAAAAAGATGAAATAAAATCATTAAAGGATTTATCGAAGTTTATAACAAAAATTATTATAAAAGCGAATAAAAAAGTAGTACTGATGATAGATGAGGTAGATAAAAGCAGTAACAATCAAATGTTCTTAAGCTTTCTTGGTATGCTTAGAAATAAATATTTACTTAGAAATGAAGGCAGTGACTATACTTTTCATAGTGTTGTTTTAGCTGGCATACATGATGTTAAGAGCTTGAAATTAAAGATAAGACCTGATGAAGAACATAAATACAACAGCCCATGGAATATAGCTGCAGATTTTAATGTAGATATGAGCTTTTCTAAGGAAGAGATAGCAACAATGCTTATAGATTATTCTAATACAACAGGTGTAAAGCTTGATAAAGAATATTTTTCACAGAAACTATATTTTTATACTTCTGGATATCCTTTTCTAGTGAGTAAGCTTTGTAAAACAATAGATGAAAATATAATGGATAGAGAAAAATTAGAGTGGAAGAAAGAATATATGGAAAAGGCAGTTAAGGAACTCCTTAATGATAGTAACACCAATTTTGACAGTGTTATAAAAAATATTGAAAATAATAAGAATATATATAATATGGTAGATAACATGCTTATAAATGGTACTAAAATTGATTATAATTTGTATAATCCTAACATAAATCTAGGTGTATTATATGGAATATTTAAAAATGATAATGGAAGATTAAATATTAACAATAAGGTGTATGAACAGCTTATTTATGATTATATGATTTCGAAAATTCAGACAACAATGAGCTATGACAATTATAATGAAAAAACAATTTTTATAAAGGCAGATGGAAACTTGGATGTGAAAAAAATTCTAATTAAGTTTCAAGAATTTATGAAGCATGAGTATTCAAATATAAAAGAGAAAAATTAAATAATTAAATTTTTGAATTATTATAGACTTTTATGGGAAAAATGATTATAAACCATAAAAGTTTTTTTTATATCTTTAATAGATACAAGAAACAAAATTTCAAAAAAACGCATGTTATTTTGCCATAATATTAAAATTTTGCAACGATTAAAAAAATTTTGATTTATATATTATTATATTGATGATAAATTATCAAAAAAAGCTTGTAAAAAGAGGCTAAAATAAGATAATGTCATTATTTATACGTTTACATTTGAAAGGTAATAAATTTATATTTAATGAATTGATATTGTTGAAATCAATTTAATTATGTATTATCATATTATCAAAGAGAAACAAGCTATTTTTATGCTGATAGCCTGTTTGTGCTGTTTACGTTATTATAATTAATTTCAGAAAATGAAAGGGGAAAAATTAAATGCCATCATCAGTTAATGGAGTTGATACACTATTTGTTATTATAAGCTCCGCACTAGTTCTATTAATGACACCTGCTTTAGCATTATTTTATGGAGGTATGGTTAGAAGAAAAAATGTATTAAGTACAACTATGCATAGTTATGCATCAATTGCAATTGTTTCAATACAATGGGTACTTATTGGATATACTTTAGCTTTTGGACCTGATTTTCATGGGATAGTTGGAGGATTAAATTGGTTTGGATTAAATGGAGTAGGTATAAATCCTAATCCAGATTATGCAGCAACAATTCCACATCAAGTTTATATGATTTTTCAATTAATGTTTGCTATTATTACACCTGCTTTAATTTCTGGTTCTTATGCAGAAAGAATGAGATTTTCAGCATTTCTTGCATTTACACTTCTTTGGACAACATTTATATATGATCCTGTAGCTCATTGGGTATGGGGAACAGGTGGATGGATAAGAAATTTAGGTGCATTAGATTTTGCAGGAGGGAATGTAGTTCATGTAAGCTCAGGAGTTTCTGCATTAGTTGCCGCAATAGTATTAGGCAAGAGAAGAAAAGGTAAAGCAATGAAGCCGCATAATTTACCAATGACAGTTTTAGGAGCTGGTCTTTTATGGTTTGGATGGTTTGGATTTAATGCTGGCAGTGCATTAGCAGTAAATGGTGTAGCGATTAATGCATTTTTAACAACAAATACATCTGCAGCAGCAGCAGCTATTGCATGGTTAGCCTGCGAATGGTTTGCTACTAAAAAACCTACAGTACTTGGAGTAGCCAGTGGAGCCGTATCAGGATTGGTTGCAATAACACCAGGAGCAGGTTATGTAACACCTTTATCAGCAATTTTAATAGGACTTATTGGTGGAAGCATATGTTTCTTCTCTGTATCATTTATGAAACAAAAGCTAGGCTATGATGATGCTTTAGATGCTTTTGGATGTCATGGTGTAGGTGGTACTTGGGGAGGAATTGCAACAGGAATATTTGCGTCAGCTAGTGTAAATCAAGCTTCAGCAGATGCATTAAAGCTTGGAAGATTACATCTTATAGGAGTTCAAGTATTAAGTATAGTAGCAATATATGCTTATGCAGCTGTCGTTACTTTTGTTATATTAAAACTTGTTAATCTTGTATTTAAGTTAAGAGTTAGTAAAGATGAAGAAGATTCAGGTATTGATATTTCAGTTCATGGTGAAGAGGCATATGGAGATTTTGCTTCTGAAGGCGGCATAGATGGAAAATATATAAGTGCATAAAGACTAAAAAAATAAAAAGTAAAAATCCACGTATTAATAATATGTGGATTTTTACTTTTTTTTGAATAAATATTTTATTATTGGGTAAAATTAATGATATTGAATAAAGGATGAGGTGCTGATATTGGATTATACAAAGGTTGGTAGAATTGTTATTATTGGTGGTGCAGAAGACAAAAAAGGTGAAAAAACTGTACTCAAGGATGTTTGCGAGGCTGTTGATAAAGAAAATGAGATATTTGTCATAGCAACAGTAGCGACAGATCTGCCAGAAGAAACAGCAAATGAGTATATTAATATATTTCACACTCTTGGTGTTAAAAACATAGAAGTACTGAATGTTAAAGAAAGAGAAGATGCTTATCAGAAAGAAAAAATAGAAATAATAGAAAAAGCTTCACTTGTGTTTTTTACTGGCGGTGATCAACTAAAAATTACAAGCCTTTTAGGCGGAACACCATTATACAATACCATTAAATCAAAATTTAAAAGTGGATGTGTTTTTGCAGGTACTTCGGCAGGTGCATCTGTTATGAGTGAAATAATGATAGTGTCAGGCTGGGATGAAGAATCACCTAAAAAAGGCACCCTTAAAATGTCATTAGGACTTGGACTTATTGAGGGAGTTGTAATAGACCAGCATTTTGATCAAAGGGGCAGGATTGGCAGGCTTCTTACTGGCATAGCACAAAATCCGCAGATTTTAGGTATAGGAATTGATGAAGATACTGCAATTGTAATAGAGGGAATAGAAAGATTTTATGTAATAGGTTCAGGCGCTGTATATGTAATTGATGGAAGCAGTATTAGTCATACAAATGTATCACAGCAAAATCAGGAAGAGACGCTATCTATTTTTGATATTAAAATGCATGTTTTGAAAAAAGGCGACAAATTTGATCTATTAAAAAGAAAGCCATTTGAATATAGTTGAAATTTTAGAGTATGATATACATTTTTATTATTTATAACAGCATAAGAAATACAAGGAGGGTTTGTCTTTAATTAAGACATATTAATTATGAAGATATTAGATTTTAAAGTTTTTGATGGAAGAAACATTTACTCACATAAAAGTTGTATAAGGATGGATTTAGATCTTGAAGGTTACAGTGAAATACCTAGTAAGGATATAAATGGATTTAATAAAGAGCTAGTTAAAATAATACCAGAACTAAAAAATCATCATTGTGGCGATAATGAAGAAAATGGATTTATTAAAAGACTTGATGAAGGTACTTATCTTGCCCATATTTGCGAACATGTAACTATAGCTGTTCAAAATATGATTGGTATCAATGTAAGCTATGGTAAAGCCAGAGAAGTTTTTGGCGATGTTTATTATATAATATATCAATTTCAATACAAAAACGTTGGGATTGAAGCTGGTAAAACTGCAGTTGATATAATAAACTCAATAATTAGTCAAAAAAAATTCAATATGAAAACAAGGATAAATCTTCTAAATGAAGTACTAAAAAATGAAATGATTGGGCCTAGTACATTATCAATTATTAATGAAGCTAAAAAGAGAGGTATTCCAGTTACAAAGATTGGTGATGGCAGTTTGTTTCAGTTAGGTTATGGAAGGTACAGCAAGATAATTGAAGCAACTATAACAGAGGATACATCTACTGTTGCTGTAGATATAGCTTGTGATAAAGTATTATGTAAAGAAATGTTAAAAAGACAGTGCTTGCCTGTTGCAAGAGGATATAAAGTAAATAATACTCTTGATCTTTTATTTAAGGCAGATAGTATAGGTTACCCAGTAGTGCTAAAACCACAATTTGGCAACCAAGGCAAGGGTGTATTTACAAATCTTAATAACGAAAAAGCAGTAGTTAGTGCATACTGCATTTTATCCAAAAAATATAATGATATTATTATTGAAAAATACATAAAGGGAAAGGACTTCAGGGTATGTGTTATTGATGGAGAAGTTGCAGCTGTTGCAGAAAGAATACCTCCTTTTGTAATTGGAAATGGAATAAATACTATTGAAGAACTTATTGAATGTATAAATAGAAGTCCTAAACGAGGCGAAGGTCACGAAAAAATACTTACTAAAATAAGCATTGATGAAGGACTTCTGTCTTATATAAAAAAGCAGGGCTATTGTTTAAACACAGTACTTGATGATGGAACGAAGGTTATATTAAGAGAGAATGCAAATTTATCAACTGGAGGGTCTGCTGTTGATTGTACTGAATTAATATGCGAAGAAAATATTGAAATATGCAGGAGAGCAGCTAAAGCTATAGGCCTTAATATTTGTGGAATAGATATATGCTGCACAGATATAAGCAAGCCTATAAGTGATAATGGTGCAATTATAGAAGTAAATGCTGCACCAGGGATAAGAATGCATCAGTTCCCAAGCAAGGGGAAAACCAGGGATACAGCTTCAGCTGTGGTTGATATGCTTTTTAAATCAGAAAAAAATTCTGTACCAGTTATATCCATTTCGGGTACTAATGGTAAAACTACAACCTCCAGATTAATTGCTCACGTACTCGCATTAGCAGGGTATAATGTTGGAATGACTACAACAGGAGGAATTTATATTAATAATAAATGTATTCAAAGAGGGGATACTACAGGACCAATGAGTGCTTTGACAGTACTTACAAATAAAGAGATAGATGCAGCAGTTTTAGAAACTGCTAGAGGTGGAATAATTAGGGCAGGTCTTGCTTATGATTTAGCTGATGTTGGTATTATCACAAATATAACAGAAGACCACTTAGGTATTGATGGAATAGAGAACATAGAAGATTTAGCAGATGTTAAAGCATTAGTTGCAGAAGCAGTAAAAGATCAAGGATATGTAGTAATAAATGCTGATGATAGAATGAGTCTAAGTATTCTTAATAGAATTAAAAGCAAAATAATTTTTTTCACAAAGGATAAGAATAATGTATTTTTAAGAGAAAGTCTAAAATATGTTGGGTATGGAGTATATTTGGAAAATAATAGTATAGTTATACAAAATAAAAATGAGATACATCCGTTAATAAAGGTTGATAAAATAGGAATAACCTTAGGTGGAAAACTTATTTATAATGTAGAGAACGCTATGGCAGCTTGTGCATCACTTATAGCACTCGGTATAGATTATTCAATAATCCAAAAAGGTCTTATCAGTTTTAGCTGTAATGAAGAATGTAATCCAGGAAGATTCAATATTTATAAGTTTAATAATATAACAGTAGTTTTAGATTATGGTCATAATATTGAAGGCTATAGAGCAGTATTGGAAGGTATAAAAACGTTAAAGCATAAAAGACTTGTAGGTATTATTGGGGTTCCAGGTGATAGGTCGGATAGAAGTATAATTGAAATTGGAAAAATATCTGCAAAGTATTTTGATTATATTTATATAAAAGAAGATAAAGATAGAAGAGGAAGAAAAGCAGGTGAGGTTGCAAAGCTTTTAGAGAGAGGAGCACTTTCAGAAGATTTTCATTCAAAAAGTATAGATATAATTTTAAGTGAAAAGGAAGCATTATCAAAAGCTATTAATGTTGCAAAAAGTGGCGATATAATTATTATTTTCTTTGAAAACTATGATGAGCTTGTTAATATTGTAAAAGATAAAATCAATGAAGAGGTTAAAACAATTTCAGATGAGTCTATGGCTTAACAAAGTTTTAAGTAAGTATAGCTTTTTATTTCAAATATTATTATAATTTAAGTATATAATTTGTATTTAGAAAAGGATGGGTACTATGCTTATTAAGGCTTATGCAAAAATAAATATATCATTAGATGTAGTTGGAAAAAGAGAAGATGGGTATCATTTGTTAAAAATGATTATGCAGAATATTGATGTATATGATTTATTAGATTTTGAAATAATCGAAAAAGGAATAAAAATATCTTGTAACAAAAAATATGTTCCTACTGATGAAAAAAACATAGTTTATAAAGCTGCAAAATTATTTATGGATTCTTATGGTATAAAATGTGGAGTTAAAGTAAATATTAATAAAAATATTCCGGTTTCTGCAGGTTTAGCAGGAGGAAGTACAGATGCAGCAGCAACTCTTAAAGCTTTGAGAGAATTGCTTAAAGTTGATATTTCAGATGAAGAATTGAGCAATATGGGATTAAAGCTTGGAGCAGATATACCTTACTGCTTAAGAGGAGGAACAGCACTTTGTGAAGGGATAGGAGAAAAGATTACTGGGTTAAAACCTTTTAAAAACAATATTTTAGTGTTAGTTAAGCCTTCTTTTGGTGTTTCAACTAAGGAAGTGTATCAAAGGCTGGATATCACTAAAGTTTACAGACATCCATGTACTGATGATATTATTAAATTTATGGAAGAAGAAAATCTTGCGGCAGTATGTGATAATATGAAAAATATTTTGGAAAATGTAACACTTAATAGACACAAGGTTTTATATGATATTAAGAAAGAAGCAGTACATTTAGGAGCACTTGGTTCACTTATGAGCGGCAGCGGTCCATCAGTATTTGCTTTTTTTGATGATATGATGAAAGCTCAGCATTGTTATAACAAATTTAGATCAAAATATAAAGAGGTATTTATTACCAGAACGATATAATATAATAAATAATTAATTAAGAGGTCGATTTTTTCGACCTCTTTTTGAATATTTTTTGTGATTAAAGAAAAAAATAAACTGAAATAATAATTAATAATTTATGGAGGTCAGTAAATTTATGGTTACAAGAATTCTTAGTACTTTTAATATTTATTTTTTGTTTCTTATGCTGCTTTCAGGATTTGTTGTAGGTTTTGTAGATTATAATCACTATAATAAAAATAATCTCATACACATAGCAAAAAAAGCAAGGATAATTGGAATAAGCAGTTTAGTAATTGGAGTAGTTTTATATCTTTTATCACAATTTATATTTTAAGTTAGGAAGTGATTTATACTATGAAAGAAGAAATAAGGGATAAAATTAATGTTAATGTAACTGAAAACTTAACCTATATAAAAGGATTATTAAAGGATAATCCAGATATTGTCTATAGGGAATTTTATATTAATGAATGGAAAGCAGTTTTAATGTATATTGATGGTATGGCAGACAAAGTACTTCTTGATGATTTTGTTATGAAAAGTGTAATGATTTGGTCTGACAAGGTTAAAAGTGTAAATGAAATTAAGGACAAATTACTTACAGTAACAGATATGAAGGAGCTGCAGAAGCTTAGTGATGCTATAAATTTAATGTTGTCAGGAGAATGTTTGTTATTTGTTGAGGGAATACCAGCCTGCTATATGTTTGCAGTAAGATCTTGGTCTGCAAGAAGTGTAGGTGATCCTTCAGGAGAAACTACCATTAGAGGAGCTAGAGATGGTTTTACAGAGACATTGAGATTTAACACAGCATTAGTAAGAAGAAGGGTAAGAGATACAAGACTTAGAATAAAATTTAAGCCTTTAGGTACTCGCTCAAAGACAGACACTGCTATGATGTATATAGATGATATTGTAAACAAAGATTTGCTTAAGGATTTTCAAAGCAGAATAGACAAAATTAATATTGATGCAATACTTGACAGCTCATATGTAGAACAGCTTGTTGAAGATAATAAGTATTCTTTGTTCCCACAGGTTCAAAGTACAGAAAGACCTGATGTTGTGGCAGCAGCCTTGTATGAAGGCAGGATAGCATTAATTGTTGATAATTCGCCCTTTGCTATTATTGTTCCAGCAACGCTGCCAACGCTGCTTCAATCTCCTGATGATTATTATTTGCGGTGGATGAATGCTTCAATAATCAGGCTTATAAGAATATTTGCAGTATTTATGTCTATTGTTTTGCCTGCACTTTATGTAGCTGTTACTTCATTTCATACATCAATTATACCTACAAAACTTGCTCAATCCATTGCTGCTACAAGAGAAGGAGTACCTTTTCCAGCATATGTTGAAGCTATTTTAATGGAAGTAAGTCTTGCAATTTTGATGGAAGCTGTAATAAGATTACCTAAACCTATTGGATCTACAATTGGAATTGTAGGAGGTTTAATTATTGGTCAATCTGCAGTATCAGCGGGAATAGTAAGCCCTATTATGATCATAATAGTGTCAGTAACAGCATTAACAAATTTTATAACACCTAACCATGAAATTTCTTATGCCTTTAGGTATGTAAGATTTCTTCTTATAATAGCATCATCTTTTGCAGGACTTTATGGAATAATGCTTGGACTTATTGTTTTACTTATTCATTTAGTTAGATTAAGAAGCTTTGGTATTCCATATCTGTCACCTGCTGCAGATTTAAATATAGGAGATTTCAAAGATATGTTTGTGAGATTTCCAACAAATTTAATGAGGAAAAGACCTAAATACATGAATACAGAAGATAAAATAAGGCAGAGAAGTTAATAATTCAGAAAAAGGAGGGGAGCTTTAATGAAAAAAGAATTTATAAATAAATTTGGGATATTTTCGACTATTATTATTACAGTAGTTGGTGTAGGCTTTTTTTCCTATCCTAGAGAAATAACTAGTCAAGTTGGAACTGATGGTTGGTTTGTAACACTTATTATGGGCTTAATTAATTATTTGTTCTTGTATTTTATATACAAAATAGTAAGTACCAATAGTTATAACAAATTTAGTGATATATTAGAAAATAATTTTGGCAAAATAGCTGGGAAAATAGTGAGTGTTATATTTTGTATCTATGTTGTAGTAACTTCCTGTATTGGACTTAGAATATTTGCAGAGGTTTTAAAAATGTATCTTTTAGAAAAAACTCCTGCAGAATTTATTATTTTTACAATAATTGTTGTAAGTACATACTTAATTAGAGGAGAGATCAGCACATTAATAAAATTTAATGAAATTGCATTTTGGATAATATTTATACCTTCTGTCCTTGTGCTTATTTTTACATTTCATAAGGCTGATTTTACAAATGTTCTTCCAGTATTTACACAAAAGCCCTCACAATATATTAATGCAATAACTAGTATGGTTTATACATTTAGTGGTATAGAAATTGCATATTTAATACTGCCTTATGTAAAGGATAAGAAAAGTGTTAATAGTACTATAGCAAAAAGTATGCTTTTTATTACTACATTTTTTATTGTAATATTGATATGCTGCCTTGCAGTATTTGGCAAGGATCAGACAATGACATATCTTTGGCCTGTAATTACAATGATTAAAACTATTGATATTCCAGGAACCTTTGTAGAAAGATGGGAAGGTATTGTAATGAGTTTGTGGGTATTATTTTTCTTTGGTACTTTTTCTAACAGCTATTACTTTGCATCTGATATAATTAAAGATTCCTTTAATCTTGGAGATATTAAAGTATCTTCAATGATTTTAATTCCATTTATATTTATATTATCATTAATACCTCAAAATATATCAGAATTATATTATCTATCACAAAAAATAGTACCATTTCTTGCAGCTTTTTGTTTTATAGTTTTTCCATTAATTTTTTTCATAAGAGTGAAATTAAAAAGGAAAGGAGCTGCATAAATAATGAAAATAAAAAAAATTATTATACCGATTATCTGCAGTATGATGTTTTCAGGATGCTGGGATAATGTTGAGATAGATAAAAAGACATTTGTATCAGTAATAGGTGTTGATGTTTCAAAAGACATAAATAATGAAGATGTAATTAAAAAACTAAAGCCAGATGATCCGTTTCAAGAAACGGATATAAAGAGGATTCAGGTTACTTATGGATTTCCTGATTTAAGTCAATTAGGACCTAATAAACAAGGTACAGCAAAAGATAAATATTTATTATCTGAGTCCAGCACTATGCAGGATTCACTGTCAAAAGCTAGTGTTAAAACGAGCAGAGATATTTTTTTAGGACAGACAAAACTATTAATATTGAGTTCTAGAATTATGGAAAAGAAGGAAATAGTTAAAGAGATAATTGACTATTTGCAGAGAAATCCAAGGGTTAATAAGGCTATGTATGTTGCTTTATCAGAAGATAGAGCTGAGGATATTATTAAATTTAAACCAATCACTGAGAATAATATTGAAACTTATATTAGTGGAATAATGGAAAACAGTAAAAGAAACTCAACAGTTCTTCCTGTTACACTAAATGAATTGCTTATTTTGTTAGATACAAATAATAATGCAATTATACCAACAGTAAAATTAGATAAAGATAAAAATGAGATTAGTATGTCTGGAACTTCAATAATAAAAGATTATACTTTAAAAGGTAAATTAACATCAGTGGAAACAAGTGATATTGAGATGATTAGAGGAAAAATAATAGGTGGTAAAAAAGTTATTTATAAAGATGGCAAACCAATTGAGTTTGTAATTGAAAAAGGAGATAGAAAGCTTAATATCAGCAAGCAGGGTGATAAACTGAAAATTGATGTAAAGGTTAAGCTGGAAGGTCAAATAGAACAATATTATCTTACACCTAATTTAATGAATGTTGCTACAATTAATGATTTACAAACAGATTTTGATAAATCTTTAAGTGATGAATGTAATGAAACAGCAAAATTAATACAAAATCAATATAAGGTAGATCCTATGGAGCTTCGTGAAAATGTAGAAAAATACCACCCAAAAATCTGGAATCAGGTAAAAGATAATTGGGAGGAAGCTTTTAAAAGTGCAGATATTAATGTTGATGTAAAAACTTATATAAGAAGAATCGGTTCTGCAGAATAATTTAAAAGTATATGTTTAAAATACAAAAATGATGTTAATAATTAAAATATTAGTAAATAATTTAAAAAGTTTAAACTTAATAGTCTTTAGGGGGAAAAAAATGAAAAAGGGTATTTTAATATTTATTTGTATTTTAATTATTTTTGTAATTGCTGATAATAGTAATTTGGTTAATGGGAGTTCTTTGTCTAATAAAGTTTCTGAGCAGAGCAGCACTAATATTCAAAAATCAATATCAAAAAAAATAATAAGGTTTCATGTTATAGCTAACAGTGATACAGATGAAGATCAAGCACTTAAGCTTAAAGTAAGGGATAATGTACTTGCATATATAACACCAAAATTAAAAAATTCTAAAAGTATTGAAGAATCTAGAAAAATACTTCTTAAAAATGATGCTGAAATAAATAAGATAGCTGTAAGTACTGTTAAAAATAATGGATATAAATATACGGTTAAAACTCAGCTGTCAAATGAAAATTTTCCTATAAAATCTTATGGTAACATAACTCTGCCTCAAGGAAATTATGAAGCATATAGAATAATAATAGGTTCAGGAGAGGGACATAATTGGTGGTGTGTTATGTTCCCACCATTATGTTTTATTGATATAACTAAAGGAGAGGTATCAAATCAGCAGACAGAAAAAGAAATGAAGCAAGTGTTAACTGATAAAGAGTTTTCAGCTGTGGATAATTCAAGTAAAAATGATATTGATACACATAGTTCAAATGAAAACAAAACTTCTAAAGATAATAAAATTCAAGTGAAGTTTAAGGTTGTTGAAGTAATAAAAAAAGTATTTAAACATTGATTTTTATGTTGAACCAATGTATAATGTAATAGAAATTTAAAATAATTATCTTCAGGGCAGGGTGACTAAAGTTTAGAATTCCCTACCGGCGGTATAGCCCGCGAGCCGTAAGGCAGATTCGGTTAAATTCCGAAGCCGACAGTAAAGTCTGGATAGAAGAAGAGAAAAAATGATTTTTTGCCCTGACATTTTTGTCAGGGTTTTATTGTTTTTAATGCTCTGAGATATATTAAAATATGGAGGGGTTCAAAATTGACAAATCAAAGGTTAAATAAACTTATCAAGGTATCCGTTTTAGCTGCAATGGCATTTATATTAATGTTCATTGAGCCATCTTTAGTAATTTTTCCTAGCTTTTTAAAATTAGATCCAAGCGATATACCAGCATTAATTGGAGCATTTGCATTAGGACCTATAGCAGGAATAGCTATTGAGTTAATTAAAAATATATTACATGGATTAATAAATACAAGTTCAGCATTTATAGGAGAAATGGCAAACTTTCTAGTTGGTTCGGTATATGTTTTTACAGCTGGAATTATATATAAAAGGCGTAAGAATATTAAGGGTGCAATTATAGGACTAGCAATTGGAGTAATTGTGATGTCCTTAGCAGCAGGAATTCTAAACTATTTTGTTTTCTTGCCTTTATATGCTAAATTATATAATACAGACATGAATGGATTATTAAAATTTATTTCTGGAGGAAATGCTAAACTACAAGATATAAAAATCTTAATTTTTACTGCAATTATTCCATTTAATTTAATTAAAGGAGTTGTTGTATCATTGGTTACGATGCTGCTTTATAAAAAAGTTTCTCCAATACTTCACAAATAAAAAACTTAATGTTCTTATTGTATATTATAATTTGTTTGTATAATTTATACTATCCTCGGTTATAAAGTTCCGCTAAATTTTTAAAAGAAGCTTTTATCTGCTATCATTCACAAATTAATTGGAACTAAATGTGTCCGAGGAAAGTATATCATCAAAATTTCTTTTCCACATAATAACTGCATCTTCCTTGTTATCAGCATAATATTTCTTTCTTAAACCTTCTTCTACAAATCCAAATTTTTTATAAAGTTTTTGTGCAGCAAAATTTGATTTTCGAACTTCTAAAGTCATAGCAGAACAGCCTTCACTTTTGCCAATATTTATAAGTGATTTAAGAATTAGGGAAGCAGCGCCTAGTTGTCTATAATCTGGATGTATTGCAATATTTGTAATGTGGCATTCATCTAAAATAATCCACATGCCGCCATATCCAATAGTTTTTTTATCAATTTTAGCTACTACATATCTTGCTAAATTATTTTCTAATTCATTATCAAAAGCTTCTTTTACCCAAGCAATAGGGAAGCTTAACACACTTATTTCAATAATATCTTCAATGTCATCAGCAATTAATTTACAAATTTCAATATCATTCATTATTATTATTTTTTAGTTTATTTTCATATTCTCTTTCAGCTTGGGATTTTCTAAGGTAAATTGGAGCTGCAGTATTTATATCATCACAAGTGCCATTTTTTAATAGTTCCAGACCAAGTTCACCCAAAGATGAAGCTTTTACTATATTAAGATGAACAGGTGCAAAAGATACACTTTCTAAATTATCCTTTAGATACTTTTCATGAAGTTTAGTAGCGTCTCCTATAAAACAGATGTTTTGGTTATAGGTTAGAAGCATACTTACTAGTTCTTCAATAGAAATAATTAAATAACCTGATAATCTATTAAGTTTATTATTTTTATATTCGTAAATGGCAGTATATACATGACCTCTTAATGCATCTAGTATTGGACAAATTAATCCGCTTGTATAAGCCATATTAAATGCAAGTGCATCCAATGAAGAAACAGATATAAATGGCTTATTTGTCCCTTGACTTAACCCCTTAATTACAGACATTCCTATTCTTAAACCAGTAAATGAGCCAGGTCCCTTTGAAATAACATATCCATCTATTGAAGACAAATCAATGTTTAATGTTTTTAACATATTATCAATCATTGGCATTAAAATAACTGAATGCTGCTTTTTGTTATTAAAAGAAATTTCACTAAGAAGTTTTTTATCATCAATCACTGAACAGGAAGCACATTCTGTAGCAGTGTCTACACTTAATATTCTCATAATTTAAACTCCTTTATATAATCATATCGTTTATTATTAGAAGCAATTTCAATTTTCCTAAAGTTAGTACCCATTTGAATAACTTTGCTTATATTAATGTCCATATGTTCTTCAGGTATTAATTCTTTTATGTAATTAGACCATTCTATAACACTTACACCATCACTGAAGATATATTCATCAAAACCAATGGCTGCAATTTCATCAGGATCATTTACCCTATAAACGTCAAAGTGATATAATTTAAGTCTGCCTTCATATTCGTTTACAATGGTGAATGTAGGGCTTGTTATATAATCGTTTATTTCCATTCCTTTTGCAATACCTTTTGTTAAATGTGTTTTACCGGTTCCTAAGTCGCCTGTAATGCAAATAATGTCACCTGAGTTAACATGATTCCCTATTTGTATACCTAAAGCAAAAGTTTTTTCTACACTATTTGATATAAATTCCATTTTCTTCACCTCAAAATTAAGGTTATTATATAACACATTTTATCATAATTCAAAAATATATAAAAGAGAATTATAAAAAATATTAAAATACATTATTAATTTATTTGCAAATCAGCGAATAATTATGTAAAATAAGGTAGGCAATATAATTTAAGAGGTGGGAAGTATTGAGAAGAATAATAATTTCAAGTTTTCTTGTTATGATAATATTTATTATGAGTGCATGTAACAATTCAGTTCCTAAGAAAAACGAAAAAAAAATTATTGATTTTAATTCTCAAAATGCTAATTTACTGAACATAATGACAACTAATAAATTTTTATGCGACATGGTGAATGATATTACAGAAGGCAAGCAAAATACTGAATATATGTTTAAAAATGATGGTGACATGGACAGTTTTACTTATACTGATGACAGTATTAATAATATCAGCAGAAAAGATTTATTTATATATTTTGGAGCAGGTTTAGAGCCCTGGAGTGATGATTTTGTAAACAGCCTTAAAAAAAATAAAGTCAGCATTATAAATGTTTCTAGAGGAATAAGGCTATTAACATTTACAAAAACTGATATAACATTAAAAGAAAATTATAATCCATATTATTGGTTAAGTACTGAAAATTATAAGATTGCATTATTTAATGTTAAAAATGCAGTTGAAGAAAAGGATTCAATAAATAGAGATTACTATGAACAGAACTTTGCGCAAGCAACTAAAAAAATTGATGATTGTGAAAAACAAATAAAACCTATTTATGAAAAATATAAAAATTATAATTTTGTAGTTGATGGAGATAATTTAGATTACTTTACAAAAAATGAGGATTTAAAAACTATAAAATATTATAGTTATGATATAATTTATGCACTAAACCAAAAAGATGAATTTGATAAATTAGATAAAAAACTTAAAAATGTTGATAATTTAGTATTTCTTTATGATAGTGAAGACAGCTTAAAAGCAAATCAACTAATAATAAATAAATATAATATGAAGACTGCCAAAATTACAAATGGCAGTGGAAATATGGATTATCTTACTATCTTAAAATCTAATGCTGATAGTATTAATAAAAGTATTAATAAAACAAATTAACGAAAAGAACACAATACCTAAGATAGCTCCAAGCATTGCACCATTGATTCTGATCCACTGTAATGGTTCTTCAGCACTGCTTTGAATTAAATTACTTAATTGTTCATCAGTAAAGCTAGTTATTCTTTCTTCTATAAAATTTGAAAATTCTAATTTGTTATTTTCAATAATTTCTAATAATAATTCTTTAATTATAGAATCAAGCATTATTGGAATTTCTGAATCGATCCGGAATTCCTCCCATAAAGATTCGATTAATGAATTTAATGTTTTAGCAATTTCCCTTAGATTAGAATTTTCACCAATAGAATCATTAAAAATATCATTGTTATTTTCACTTTGAATAATAATGATATTTTCCAATTTATCAATGAGTTTTTTAATATGTTCTTCATTTCCGAATTTATCCATAAAATCAATCCAAACTTTAGATAAGTCATAATTTTTTAAATGTGAATTAGAATATTTTAGAATTATTTTTTTTGTATTATTATATTTTATTTCACTAGCTTTAAGATTTTTTAAGAAATTTGTTGTTTCTAACTGAATAGCATTTACCAATTTATCTATGTCTACTATAGCTTTTATTTTTAAAAAGAGTTTATATTTTTTTTCAACAGCAGTATTTATAGAACTATAAATGAAATTATAGGTTTTATTATTGTTAATAAATAATATAGCTTTGTCTATAATGCTGCAATAAATTGACTTAGTAAAACGCTTATTAATGTTATCGTTAATAAATTTTGATAGTTTTTCTTTAATATAATCTATATTTTTTGCTTTATCTTTGATATAAGATAAAAAATTATTTATCTTAGTTTCATCATTTTTAAAATTATTTAATAAATTCAAAGTATGAGTAAATAAATAATTTTTTGATTTGATCATAAAAGTTTTATCATTAAAAAGTTCAAGTATTTTATCACTTATTGGTATGCCTTTTATTATTTTTTGTATATAATTCATGTTAAGCAGGTTATTATTTACAATAGAAGCTAAACCATTTAATATTTTTTTCTTATTAGCAGGGATTATAGGCTTTATTGGTATTCCCAGCGGTTTTTTAAAGAGAGCAGTAACGGCAAACCAGTCAGCAATGCTTCCAACTAGTGATGCTTCAACAATAAAAATTAACATCCTAATAATTAATGATTCACCAAAATAATGCTTTATTAATGCTAATAATACAAAGCATAATATTAAAGTTATTAGAATAATATTAGCTATTTTTTTGTTTTTCATAATTATATTCATTCCTTTCGATGAAGGCACAAAAAATGATGAATCATTTCTTTCAACTTTAATCCTTCTTTGAGTACTTTTATTTAATTTACATCAGTTGATTTAAACAAAATACATAATTATAAATGTGATAATGCCTACCATTCCGCCAACTATAGAACCGTTAATTCGAATCATATTTAAGTCTTCCCCAACATTTTTATATATTTCTTCTGTAAGCATTTCATTAGAATATTCTGCAAGTTTATTCTTTATAATATATTCTATATTTTTATATATAAAATCTGAAATCTTGCAATCTAATAGATTTGCTATCTTATTTTTCAAATCTGTATTATTAATTATAACATTGTTTAATTCATCAATAACTTTATTAATTACTTCATCTTTAATATTATCTTCTGAATCTTCTTTATAACTGATAATATTTTCTTTTATTTCACAACTGTCCCCATCACTATTATCTGTATTTACAGCTTTAAATTGATAACCGTCCCTAGCTGTTTTTATTGCTGAGTATTGGAAAAAATGTTGAATTTTATTCTTAATATCATATTTTTTTATAAAATCTGGATGTTTAGCAGATTCCAGAAAATCATTGGCTGATTTTATTAATTCTTCAGGAACATCATTTATTGAGGAGAATACATGAGTAACTACTTTTTTTAGTATATTTGAGCCATTATAATTGCTTTTAATGTTAGTGAAAAGTATGCTAAGCTTTTCATATACTATTGGAAGCAATAATATTTTTTGCAGTTCAGATGCTAAAGAATTAATAATGTCCTGAATGTAGCCTTTGCTGATTGCTAAATCTGAAAAGTGGTCTGCAATATTATAGATTTCATTTTTATTTGCATATATAGATTTACGAATTAGTTTACTGAAATATTTATTGTTTTTTTGCAGTGATGAGATTTCTATTTTTGTAAGTAATACTTCTGTTGCATTGTTTAATATTTTATGCTGCACAATATAATCTACTAGAAGTTGAGATATTCCAATTTCTTTAACTTTTTTTGATAGTGCATCTTTTGTTATTACTTTGTTTTGAATTATATCAATAATAACTGATATAACTTCTTCTCTGTTTTTTGGGATCATTTCTGTTTTGAAAAGTGATTCAGGCCAGCTTATACCTAAAGGTTTTGCAAAAAAAGATTTTATTGCAAACCAATCAGCTATACCGCCTATAAGTCCAGCATTAGCAAAACTGAAGATTAATCCACCCCAAAATGTTTTATGATAAGGATAAAATATAAGAAATAGAAGAGAAAAAACAATTAAAATAAAATTAGCCAAGATATTTGCAGAAAGTTTATGATGTTTATTTTGTTTCAATTATGAATCACTTCTTTCGTTAATTTCAAGCGGTTTATATTATTTATATCTTAAATCACTCTTTTTTAAAATAATAATAATTAATTATATAGTTAAAATTGTAACATAAAAGTGATATAATATGTTATAATTATATTATTAAATATTTATTGTTTTAACAATAAATATTTAAGCAAATACATATAATAATTGTTAAATTTACAAAAACATTATTGAAATTTACGAAGGGAGATGTTTATTTATGAGGATGACAAAAATAATATGCACTTTAGGACCTGCAGTTGATGATGAAAAGATTTTGGAACAATTAATACTTGGAGGAATGGATGTAGCTAGGTTAAATTTTTCACATGGTACGCATGAGGATCATAAAATTAGAGTTGATAGGTTAAAAAAGGTAAGGGAAAGGCTTGGGATGCCAGTAGCTCTTTTATTAGATACAAAAGGACCAGAAATTAGACTTGGCAAGTTTGAAAAAGGAGAAGTTACATTAATTGAAGGAAACGAGTTTATACTTGTAAATGAAGTTATTCAAGGAACAGAAGAAAGAGCTACCATCTCTCATAAGGAGTTATATTCTACAGTTAAAATAGGAACACGAATACTTATTAATGATGGTCTTGTTGCAATGGAAGTAACTAAAGTTCAAGGAACAGATATTCATTGTAAAGTTTTAAATGGTGGAGCTATCAGTAATAATAAAGGTGTTAATATACCAGAAACAGATACACATCTTCCTGGAATAACAGAGCAAGACATAGAAGATATGAAATTTGGAATAGAAAATGAATTTGATATTATAGCATGTTCATTTGTAAGAAAAGCAAGTAATGTAAATGATGTTAGAAATATATTAAAGAAGTATGGCGGTGAAGGTATAAAAATCATCTCTAAAATTGAAAATAGAGAAGGCGTAAATAATTTTGATGATATATTATATGCTTCAGATGGAATAATGGTTGCAAGAGGTGACCTTGGAGTTGAAATTCCAACAGAAGAAGTACCTATTGTTCAAAAAATGATAATAGAGAAATGTTATAAGGGTGGTAAGCCAGTAATAACAGCTACACAAATGCTTGATTCTATGATAAAAAATCCTCGTCCAACTAGAGCGGAATCCAATGACGTTGCTAATGCTGTTTATGATGGTACAAGTGCAATTATGCTTTCAGGAGAAAGTGCTGCAGGAAAATATCCAGTAGAAAGTGTTAAAACTATGGCTAAAATATCTTCAAGAGCAGAAGAAGCTATTGATTATGGCAAGAAACTATCACTTATGCAGTTCGATTTAATGGGAAGTATTACTAATGCAATAAGTTATGCGACTTGTACAACAGCATTACAATTAAAAGCATCAGCTATTATCTCAATGACTTGTTCAGGTGAGACAGCAAGAATGATTTCAAGATTCAGACCAACATGTCCTATTATAGCAACCACAGATAATAAGAGAACTTTACGTCAGTTATCTTTATCATGGGGAGTTATTCCAGTACTTATTGATGCTGCTTCATCAATTGAAGAAATGTTCCAAATCGGAGTAAAAAAAGCACTAGAATTAAATTTAGTAAAACAAGGAGACATTGTAGTTATAACTGCAGGCGGCCCAGTTGGAATCAGCGGTACTACAAATCTTCTAAAAGTTCAGACTGTTGGTAACATTTTAGTTCAAGGTGTAGGAATAAAAAGAGGAAAAGCTACAAATGAATTATGTGTTGTTAAGGATGGAGAAGAATTAAGCAGCAAATTTAAAAAGGGTGATATTGTTGTTGTAAAATCAACTACTAATGACATGATTCCATATTTGAAAAATGCAGGTGGAATAATTGTTGAAGAAGGTGGCATGGACAGCAATGCTGTAACAATTGGCCTTGCACTTGAAATACCAGTTATAGTAGGTGCTGAAAATGCACTTAATATATTAAAACAAGGCTCAGTTGTAACAGTTGATTCAAATAATGGAGTTGTACTTAATGATAATATTTAAGTCGAATGCGATACCTTTTATTTAATTGACAATTGACAGTTGACAATGATGGAGGATTTTCCACAGCAAAGCTGCGGAAAATCTTTAAATGAACTAGTGATAACCTAAAGGTTGTTGACAAAAGACAATTGCTAGTTCAGCCAAACACCAAACAACCCATAGCCTAAAGGCTATGGGTTGTTTGAATTTTTAAATTCTGTATTTTTTATGGAGCGTAAGCGGAGTAAAAACCTCATTCAATCTCCACTTTGCACTTTGAACTCTTAATTAATCTATTCTGTCACAACATTTAACCCCGCTTAAAAAACTACTCATTAACCTTAATTACATATTCATTATTAGAACTATATGCAACTGTTCCAAGACTTGCTAAGTTAGCTTCATTCATGGTGGTGAATTTTGTTCTTTCTAAATTACCTACTACAATATATTTAATATTATATTTTTTCAGTATTTTTTTAGCATTGTTTACATCAGCACATTGATATACGGTTTGAACTTCATTAAGTCTATTATTTAGTTCATTATTATAACCTCTCCAAAGCCATTCATGAGCGTACCAGCCTAAAATTGTTGGATTTCCTGTTATTGATGATATTCTGCCATAATCGGTATAACTGTCTCCATTTGCTTCTAATATTGGAGTTTGATATTTAACATTTTGGTTAAGCCAATTAACTATGTTAAAATCATCCTGAGATTTATCTTTTAAGTATACTAAACCATCTAAACCTTTGTAATTAGAAGCTTTTAAACTTCCGTAATCCTGGTAAATAGCATAAAATGGGTACATCATAGGAAGAACTAAAATAATTGTATATGCTGCTGCATAAAGTATTTTGATGTTTTTTTTCTTTATATTAGAAACAAGCTGTACAACAATAAATCCAACTAGTATACCAAACATCATAAAAGCTTGATAAGTAAATTTAAACATTGTGTTTGCTCTTTCATATGTCTCTCCATAAATATCTTTAACAAAAATAACTTCAGGTAAGAAAATAAGAAATACAGCACAAATAGATAATATTATAGCAAAAGCATCTATATCTTCATTTATATTTATTTTCTTTTTATTAATATTTTTCTTTCCTTTTTTTATTGAAGTTCCCTTTTTATTACTAACTATAGTGCTTACAGCATCTATATTTTTATTGATTTTTGCTTCATCAGATCTTCTAAAACATAACAATATAAAACAAATGACAAAGAATATTTGGTATCCCCAAAGTACAAACAGTTGGTATAATGGTGTGTGATGACCCCATGGAATACCAAAACCAGCCGATATTTGCTTGAATTTCAATGAATATGGCAGTGATAGCAATTGAGAAACACCTATTACTATAATTGCATTTACAACAACATAAAGGATAGCCATAATTATTTTAATGAGAATCTCATGGTCAATATCAATAATGTTAGTCTTACGAAAATCTTGTTTTGGTGGAAAAACATATTTCTCGAATGAACGATAAATAATGTTAGAATTAAGAATATCTCGTGATGATAAAGAACTTGAAAAATATTTTTTATATGAAATATACATAATGCTGAGTCCTGCAACCATTAAATAAATAGGATAATCCCATGTATTAGTCATATAAAAAACTGCCAGGAATATGGGCAGCAGCCCCTCAGTCATCAAGAACCTTTTCTTTGTCAATTTACCTGAAAAGAAATTCAATATAAGTGCAACAAAAGTAAGCACAAATGGAATATCAGATACATGACCATGAAGGTCTGCAACAACAAAGGAGTATAGTGGAAATTCATGTATTGTTTTATCGTTTGTATCTGGATTATATCCTATATACCTTGTGGCATCAGGATAAAAATAATTAGGAATATCTCCATTAAATAAACCCATTGATTTTTCAATATGAATTCCTGCAGTGTAACAAAAAGTATGTAAGCTTCCAGCAAAAGTAACTAATAATGCAGAAACTACACCTGCAATAATAACTTTCTTCAAATTTTCTTTTTCTTTGATAAAGGTCATATTTGAAGCAATTGAAAAAGTCAAACATAAACAAAATGAGAATACAGTAGCTAACATTATATTATATGTATAGCTTGATGGTATTCCAGAAAGCTTTGTTAAAAATGCACAAATATAATGACCATAATAGTAATAATTAATATTTTTTCCTGCAAACCAAATATCAATTGGAGGCATATATTTACTTTTAAGAAGTGCATTAATAAAACCAAAATCCATATATTTTTCTAATCCATTAATTTCTGGTTTAAAACCACGAACGTATGACCAGAAGCATATACCTATTAAAAATAATATTTCTTCAGCGATAAATATTTTTAAATCTTTTTTATTTAGTATTTCTGAAAGTTTATTAATTTTTTTTATTTTAAATAATAATACAAATGCACCTGCATATAAAATAATAATAATCACAAAAATAGGAACCCTCTCAAAAGGAGCAATTTTTAATGATGATAAAAACCAAAGTATAAAAGATGAAATGACAATACCTATGGTTTTAGAAAATAAATATCCCTTATCAAAGAAATTTTTAAAAATATAATTTGTTAGTGGAATGAAAGGCATAGTTAGTAATAATATCCACAGCCAAAATTGAATTACTAGAGAAAAATCATGTATCATTTTAACACCTCTTCAGCAACTTTAACTCCATCTCTAATTGCATAATTTACGCCTCTATCCTCAGGATAAATGTTACACATGTTTGCAACAAAAAATCCATCAACAGGAGTTTTAAAGTCAGGCTTTATTTTTGAATAATTATTCTTTATTACAGGTTGAGCAAAATCATCTTTAAATATGAAAGAATCTATAATCCAATCTTCTGAGTAATCAGGATTTATTTTTTTAAGATTAGCTGTGTAAGCCTTTACAAGTTCCTGCTTAGTCATTTTGTAATAGTTACTATTTTTAAAAACATAGTTTGAGATATATAATATATGGTCTCCGCCATATTCCTCAGGTGATATTAAATTTGTATGTTCAATAAGACCACCAAAAGGTATAGATTCATCTCCAATATTAAGCCAGTAATATTTTGAAAAAGTTTTCTTTAATATAAGTATTAAGCATACTGTTGCAGTATAGTTAATTCGAGATTTTTCTTTTATATAAGCTTTAGGCAGAATTGACTGCCCAATATTTAATGAAGCTGGCAGTGAAACTGTAGAAATAACTTTATCAAAATTATAATTTGCAGTTTTTGTTACAATTTCAAAAGTATCATTTTTAGTTAAAGCTTTAACTTCTTTGTTCAGGTGTATTTTTACGCCAAGTTCTTGTAGGCTGTCCATAATTTTCAAAAGTAATGTTTTATTACTGCCTCCAATATAGCCAAGAACTTCTTTCCCATTATCCTTTGACTTACCTCTAAGCTTCATTTTTCCCCAAAGCCAAACCATAGAGATATCTTCATGCTCGTCACCAAATTTTGTTACTAATAGTGGTTTCCAAACTTTTTTATATACATTTTCACCTGCATTTTTTATTATCCAATCTTTTGCAGTAATATGTTCTAAAGTACTCCAATTGTTAATACTAAATATTTTTAAAACAGAGATACCAAATCTAATTTTATCAATAAAATTAAGGGGTTTAAATTTTAAAAGTGAAATTGGAGTTCCAAAATCCCACATTTTATTATTAGTAAAATAGCCCATTTTACTTTGAAGCCACCTAATATCATTATCTAAATTTAATTCCTTAAGTAATTTAATTATATTTTCGTCAGACTTAAAATAGTGGTGATAGTATTTTTCTAAAGTATAGTTGTGATAATCAAAAGTTTCAGCAATACCACCTATTTTTTCTGACTTTTCAAAAATATGAACTTCATGTCCAGATTTTGCTAAACTTAAAGCAGCTGTTAATCCAGTTATACCGCTGCCAATAATGGCAATTTTCATTTTTATCATCCTTTCTTTTAACATACCCCATAATAACATTTTAACATAAAGATGAATAGTGTTGTTAAAAAAATTAAAAATTTTATGAAGTAATTTTATTTTTTATGACATAATATACTTTTCTTAAACACACTTAGTTCTACTTAATTTATTAATGATATTATAGAACTGAAGATTATATAAAAAACCTTGACATATTTGCTATCTAGTATTAAAATTTAGTTAATAAAAATTCTAAATGCGTTGATGGGGAGGAGTATATATATACCCAAAATTAAGAGAGAAGATGCTGGTGTGAATTCTTCAGAGGGATGTATAGAAGGTAGCCTCTTAGCTTTGAACCGAAATTATTAAAGTAGGCTTCAACGGAATCCCACTGTTAAAAGGGAAGTAGTATCGGTAGATTTACCCGTACTATATTTGAGTGTGCTTATTTTTAAGCAAATTTAGGTGGTACCGCGAAGATATCCTTCGTCCTGATTGTTATAGGACGGAGGTTTTTTATTTTTTATTAGCAGTTTTACAAGAAAATATATTTATATATACTATCCTTTGTCACAAAGTTTGACTGAATTTCTAAAAGAAGCTTCTCTCCACTATCATTTATTAATTAAGTGAAACTAAATGTGACCGAGAATAGTATAATCAGAAATTTTAGAATTTTTAAAAATCTAATTTAAGGAGTGATTTTATGAAATATTCTGGAGCAGAAATAACAATTAAATTACTTGAAATTATGGGTATAGAAATTATTTCTGGAATTCCTGGAGGATCTAATCTTCCAATTTATGATGCACTTTATGATAGTAAAATAAAGCATATTTTAGTAAGACATGAGCAGTCAGCAGGTTTTATAGCTCAAGGTATGGCAAGAACTACAGGTAATGCTGCAGTTTGTTTTGCAACATCAGGACCTGGTGTAGTTAACCTTTTGACTGCAATTGCAGATGCAAAACTTGATTCTATACCTGTTGTTGCTATAACAGGTCAGGTTGCTTATTCATTAATTGGAACTGATGCTTTTCAAGAAGTAGATGCTTATGGACTTACTGTACCAATAACTAAACATAATTTTTTAGTGAGATCAATATGGGAATTGTTTGAAGTAATTCCTGAAGCATTTAGAATAGCTGAGTCAGGACGTCCTGGACCAGTACTTGTAGATATTCCTAAAGATATTCAAACTCAAGTAATAGAGTTTGACAAATGGCCAGATATTAATATTAAAAATGAGATGATAAAAGTTGATACTTTAGAGATTGAGCATGCTGCACAGATGATAAAAAACTCTAATAAGCCGATGCTTTATATAGGTGGAGGAGTAACAAACTCAGGCAGCTATGATTTAATTTATGAACTTGCAAAGAAAAATAACATACCAGTAGCATCAACATTAATGGGACTTGGCAGTTTTCCTTGTGATGATGAACTATACCTTGGAATGCTTGGAATGCATGGAGCACGTTATACAAATTATTTATTAAATGATGTTGATCTGCTATTAGCATTTGGAGTTCGTTTTGATGATAGAGCTACTGGAAAAGTATCTAAATTCTGTCCTAATGCAAAAATAATTCATGTAGATATTGATGAATCAGAAATAAATAAAATTAAACAGTCTGATTTATCAATTACAGGAGATTTATCTTGTATACTAAAAGAATTAAATAAGTATGTATCTGAAAATCCTAGAGAAGAGTGGATTTCTTATTTGAAAATGCTTAAAACTTCGTACCCTTTTGTTTTGCCAAATAAGGAAGATTTACTACATCCAATTAATGTAATAAAAACAGTAAGCAGCTATTTAGATTCAGATACAATAATAACTACAGATGTTGGTCAGCATCAGATGTGGGTAGCTCAAGCATATCCTTTCAATAAACCAAGGACTCTCTTAACTTCAGGAGGACTTGGGACTATGGGATTTGGACTTCCTGCAGCAATAGGAGCAGCACTAAGCAATCCGGATAAAAAAGTTGTATGTTTCAGTGGAGACGGATCCATACTAATGAATATTCAAGAACTTGCAACTTTAGCTGATTTAAAACTTAATGTTACTATAATACTTCTTAATAATGGGCATCTTGGACTTGTACGTCAGCAGCAGGAAATGTTTTATAACAAACACTATATAGCATCAGAATTTATTAAAAATCCTGATTTTGCAGCAATAAGTAAAGGATTTGGTATAAAAGGCTATGACTTAAATGGCGAAGAAAAACCTTATGAAATTATATACAAAGCATTATCAGAAAAAGAACCATGCTTTGTAAATGTTCCGATTAACTATTTAGAAGACGTTGTACCTATGGTACCGCCTGGAGCAGGTAATAATGAAATGATAGGAGGAGATTTCAATGAATAAGAGCGACAATGCTATTGTTGAGCTTGTAGTTAGAAATCATCCTGGGGTGATGACTCATATTACAGGACTATTTGCAAGGCGTGCTTTTAATCTCGAAGGGATTGTATGCAGCCGTATAGGTGATGGACATGAAAGCAGAATGTATCTTTTAGTAAAAAATGATGACCTTGTAGAACAAATCATAAAGCAGCTTCAAAAACTTTACGATGTGAGGAAAGTTACATTTCATGAAGACTATGACAGTACGATATTTAATAGATTAGATGAAATTATAAAGGGTGAGTAATCATCCTTTTTTTTTATCCTTTTTTATAACTTTACGACAAAAAATAATATATTAAAAAAAATATGTTTAAGTAATAAAAATTAGATGCACCTAATATATATTAGTATTACTATTAAAAAACGGCTTTACAATGTAAACGATAACTTAATGAAAATTAATAGTTTTAAAATTTTTACTGCTAAATTTTGAAATTAACAAAAAATATTTGTCATATAAAGAATACTTAGATAAGAATTTGAAGATTTAAATTTCTTGATAAATATTCAAAATAATGGTAATATTTATATGCCGTATGTTTTTAATTGTAATAAGGGATTATATTAAATCTTTTATCGATTATACTTTCCTTGGTCACATTTAGTTCCAATTAATTTCTAAATGATAGCGAAGAGAAGCTTCTTTTAGAAATTTATTGAAACTTTGTGAGTGAGGATAATATATAACATAAAAATAACTAATTGAGGGGGTAAAATAATTGAATAACTTATCATTTGAAAAGCTATCAAAACAAAGAAATTTTTTAAGCATCTCAAGGCTATTCAATCTAGAATCATATCTTAATATATTAGATAAAGAGGTTAGATTGAAAAACATTGGATTTAACATTACAGATGTGAGCAAACTATATGAAATGTCCTGCGGAAGAAGAGATATTGTACAAACTGCATTTTTAAAGGTACTAGGTGAATTTGGTGGAAATATGCTGCTTATAATTAAATACAGCAATCTTTTAGACTTTATTAACAAAGGATACAAAAATCAAGTTACATGCAGTGAATTTATGAAGGAAACAGCTACAGTTTTATCTGAAAGATATGTAAAAGAAATATCAGAGGTAACAGGATATAAATTGCAAATCTCGCTGCCATCACTTGGTACTGGGTGTTTAGAAAATGTTTTAAATAGTCCAGTTTTTGAAGAAGATATTTTTTCAAGGCAGTCGTTTATATTTGTTGATATGCTAAGAAGTGATATTTTTGAATGTGAAAGTACTTTTATCTATACACCATATGAAAATTACAGCATAAAAAAAGCAATTTAATTTTTAAGCAATTTAAATTAATTTAAAGTCCAATTGTTTATATTGGAAATGAAAAAATATGTCAATATTCTTTTTAATAGATTATTAATCAATTAGGTATAAAATTACGTTTTAGAATATATGAATTTTGAAAAATAAAGTATATGTTAAATACATATAACATATTTTATAACATAGATAGTTTTATATTGACAAAATATTAGCAAATTGATATTATAAGAATATGAAAAATTAGATAATAAATATCATACAACTGGCGGAAGGTGGATAAACCACAGGAAGTATGATTTTAATCGAGCCGACCGCCTGGGCAAATCTGTCCAGGAGGTCGGTTTTAATTTTTTCAAAATATTATATATTAATTTGGAGGTTTAAAATGTCTGAAAATATTATTAATCTTAAGTATGGATGTAATCCTCATCAAATTCCAGCAAGTATTTACGCAGAAAAAGGAAAGTTACCATTTGAAGTTTTAAATGGAAGACCAGGGTATATTAACTTTTTAGATGCATTTAACTCTTGGCAGTTAGTAAAAGAACTAAAAAATATATTAAAGCTTCCTGCTGCTGCATCTTTTAAACATGTTAGTCCTGCAGGAGCTGCTGTGGGTAATCCTTTAAGTGATGCACTTAAAAAATCATATTTTGTAGATGACATGGAATTAAGTCCTCTTGCTAGTGCTTATGTTAGAGCTAGAGGTGCTGACTGTGTATCATCCTTTGGAGACTGGATTGCATTAAGTGATAAAGTTGATACAGCTACTGCAAAGATTATCAGCAGAGAAGTATCAGATGGTATTATTGCACCTGACTATGATGAAGAAGCATTGCAAATTCTTAAGAGTAAAAGAAAAGGCTCCTATAATATAATTAAAATAGATGAAAATTATGAGCCTGGTGAAATTGAAAAAAGAGAAGTTTATGGTATTACATTTGAGCAGAGAAGAAATGATAAACTTATAAGCTATGAACTTCTTAGTAATATAGTAACAAATAATAAAAATTTATCAGAAGAAGCAAAAAGAGATTTAATATTAGCTATGGTAACTTTAAAATATACTCAATCAAATTCAGTATGTTTTACATATGATGGTCAGGTTATTGGATGCGGAGCAGGACAGCAGTCAAGAATTCATTGTACTAGATTAGCAGGCTCAAAGGCAGATTTGTGGTACCTAAGGCAGCATCCATCTGTTCTTAATTTAAAATTTAGAGATGGAATTAAACGTCCTGAAAGAAATAATGCAATAGATCAATTCTTAAGAGACGATGTAACAGATGAAGAAATAGCAGATTGGAAAGATGTTTTTACAGAGATTCCTAAAAGATTATCTGCAGAAGAAAAGAAAGAATGGATGAGTACATTAAAGAATGTTTCACTTGGTTCGGATGCTTTCTTCCCATTTAGAGATAATATTGATAGAGCTAGTAAAAGCGGTGTAAAATATATTGTTCAGCCTGGTGGTTCAATAAGAGATAATATTGTTATTGAAGCTTGTAATGAGTATGATATGGTTATGGCTTGCAATAAATTCAGATTATTTCACCATTAAAAAATTTAAAAAAAGATTTAGTACTCGGAGTGCTAAATCTTTTTTTTGCGAATACAAATCTATTGACAAACTTATAAATAAGTAATAAAATAAAACCAAGAAAATAAATAAATATAGTAGGAATATAAATGCATTATCTGACCAGAAATACTGGAGGCTAAGCTTATATAGGATTTTGTATTGTCTTATATTAAGCTTAGCCTTTTTTTGAAGAAAAGAATAAATGTTAAATTATATGAATAGGAGGAGTTATCATGGCTGATAGTAAAGAAGAATTACTTAAAGCGTTATCTAAATCTGTTGTAGATATGGATGAAGAAAAAACTGTTGAAATTTCTAATGAGGTTGTAGAAAAAGAATATGATGCCTATGAAGCTATTGATAAGGGATTATCAAGTGGTATGGAGGAAGCAGGAAAGCTTTTTGAAGAAGAGGAGTATTTCATACCTGAACTGCTTATGTGTTCAGATGCCATGTATGCTGGATTAGATATATTAAAACCACATATTAAAGTATCCGAGGACGAGAATAAATATAAAGTTGTAATAGGTGTAGTTGAAGGAGATACTCACGATATTGGAAAAAATTTAGTTAAAATAATGCTTGAAACATCTGGCTTTGAAATAATTGATTTAGGAAGAGATGTTCCTCCGCAAAAATTTGTAGATACAGCAAAAGAGGCTGGAGCTAAGATAATAGTTCTTTCGACATTAATGACAACTACAATGGAAGGAATGGAAAAAGTTATAAAAATATTAGACTCAGAAAATATAAGAAAAAATTACAAAGTAATGGTAGGCGGAGGACCTATATCGCAGAGTTTTGCAGATAAAATTGGTGCGGATGGTTACTCTGTAAATGCAGCGGATGCTGTAAGATTAGCAAGAAGATTAGTTGGTAAGGCTAGTTAATATGATGTTCTTAGTTATAAATTATTAAAAATAAGGAGGATACAATGAACGATTTAAGTCCGAAAGAGAGATTGTTAAGGGTGTTAAATAAACAATCTGTTGACAGGCCGCCTGTAATATGTCCTGGAGGTATGATGAATGCTGCTGTAGTTGAAGTTATGAATAAGACAAAACATACATTACCAGAAGCTCATCATAATGAAGGTCTTATGGCTGAATTAGCTGGTGATGTTCATGTAAATACAGGATTTGAAAACTTTGGAGTACCATTTTGTATGACAGTAGAAGCAGAGGTGCTCGGAAGCGAGATAAACTTTGGAACACTTGCATGTGAACCTAAAATCCAAAAGGAAGTATACCTATCGTCAAAGAGTGTAAACTATAGAGACGTAAAAAGTATGCTAAACAGCGGCAGAATAAATACTGTAGCAAAAGCTGAATATTACCTTTCAAAAAAATATACTGACATTCCTGTGATTGGAAATATAACTGGACCAATAAGCACTGCAGCATCAATTGTTGATCCGATGACTTTTCTCAAAGATTTAAGAAAAGATAAAGAAAGTTCACATAAGGTAATAGATTATGTAGCAGATTTTCTTATAGGTTATGCGAGGATTATGGTTGAAAATGGTGCTTCAGTTATATCTATAGCAGACCCTACAGCAACAGGAGAAATTCTTGGACCTAAAATGTTTGAAGAGTATGCAGTTAGATATATTAATAAAATAATTGATGGTATTCATGATACAGGTGTGCCTGTAATACTTCATATATGTGGAAATATGAATACTGTAAAAAACAGTATACCAAATTTAAAATCTGAAGCAATAAGTACAGATGCACTTGTTAGCCTTAAAGTTTTAAAAGAGGAATTCCCGAATCTTACTACCATGGGTAATTTAAGTACTTTTCTTCTTCAATTTGGTACACCTGATAAAGTAGCTGACCAAGCTGAAAAATTGGTAAGTGATGGGATAAATATAATATCCCCTGCATGTGGATTAAGCACATCCTCATCATTAAATAACATAAAAGCAATGACAGAAGTGGTTAAATCAAAGTAAATTATTGTCTAGAATTATCTTTATATTAAATACAAAGCAAATAAAATTAATAAAAAATGGAGTGATTTTAATGGCAAAGAAAATTAAACAAATAGCTATATATGGAAAAGGAGGAATAGGTAAATCTACAACTACATCTAATATAAGTGCTGCTTTATCAAAAGCAGGATATAAAGTTATGCAGTTTGGATGTGATCCTAAAAGTGATTCAACTAATACATTAAGAGGTGGAAATTATATTCCTACAGTATTAGATACATTAAGAGAGAAAAATAAAGTAAATGCTCATGATGTTTTATTTGAAGGATTTAATGGTATATACTGCGTAGAAGCTGGTGGACCTGCTCCAGGAGTTGGTTGTGCTGGAAGAGGTATTATTACAGCAGTTCAATTATTTAAGCAGCAAAGAGTTTTTGAGGAATTAGATCTTGATATAGTAATATATGATGTTCTAGGCGATGTTGTATGCGGAGGATTTGCAGTGCCTATAAGAGAAGGAATTGCAGAGCATGTATTTACAGTGTCTTCAGCAGACTTCATGTCCATATATGCATCTAATAATCTTTTTAGAGGTATTCATAAATATTCAAATGCAGGTGGAGCGTTACTTGGTGGTGTAATAGCTAATTCGATAAATGCACCTTATGCAAAGGATATAGTTGATGATTTTGTAAAACAGACAAACACTCAGATCATGGAATATGTACCAAGATCAGTAACAGTTACACAAAGCGAATTACAAGGAAAGACTACAATAGAAGCAGCACCAAATTCTGAACAAGCTAAGATTTATACTAGGTTAGCTGAAAGAATTGCTAATCATACTGAATCAAAAACTCCATCACCTCTTGGTGTTCAAGAATTAAGAGATTGGGCAGCAAAGTGGGCTGATCAGCTTTTAGCTTTGGAAACAGGTGAAGTTAGAGGTGCAGCTGTAGGAATCTAATTTGTATAGGGAGTGATTTTATGAATTCAAAAGAAATTATTTTGAACGCTGCCAGTCTAAAAAAAACAGAGAGAATCCCTGTATCACTTTTATCAGGTGGAGTATGGACGTTTAATAGAAGAGGCTACTCTCTTGAACAAGCTTTAAATTTAGGTGCAGAAAAAAATGCTCAAATATTAGAAGAAACTAATGAGGAAATTGGCTGCGATATAGTATGGCCAGGCTCTGGATATCATAATCTAGCTATTAGAGCAATAGGTGGAAAAATTAAATTTAGAGCAAAGGGAGCTCCAGATATACAAGAGACGCTTTTAAAAGATATTTCTGATATAGAGAATATAGATCTTTCTCTCATAAAAAAAGATAAAGATATTAATACATTATGGGACACAACATCTATTCTTGCTAAGAGAATAGGCAGTGATACACTTGTAGGTGCAAGTATATGGGGACCATTCACATTAGCTGGTCATGTATATGGTGTAGAGAAATTAATGAGAAATATTTATAAAAATAAAGATGAAGTTCACAAAGTTTTGGAATTTACATCTGAGCTATGCTATGAATATTTAGCACCATATGCAGATGCAGGTGCAGGAATACTTTCAGTAGCAGACCCAACTGCATCTGGAGATATGATATCAAGAAATCAATTTAAAGAATTCGTTGTGCCATATCTAAAAAAGGTGGTTGCAAAGCTTAAGAAGAAAGGTGTAATTTCATTAATTCATATATGTGGTAATACAACAAATAGATTAGATTTGATTCCTGAAATAGGTACAGATATTATATCTATTGATTATAAAGTGCCTCTTTCTAAAGCAGGAGAAATATTAAAATCAAAGATGGCTTTTTCTGGAAATATGAATCCTGTAGCAGTAATGCAGAATTTAAGTGCTGATGAAGTAGCTGAAGCATGTAAAACCTGCATTAAAGAAGCTGGCAGTGAAAGCAGCTATATTCTTATGCCTGGGTGTGATATACCACCAGGTGTACCAGTTGAAAATATTAAGGCAATGGTAAAAACAGCTCATGAATTTAAAAACATTACAGAAAGGTAACATTAAATTATGGCCGAAGTTAAATTTCAGAATGAAAAAGTAATTATATATGTTGAAGAAGGTACTACTGTTTTACAAGCAGTTCGAAGTGCTGGACTGGTTATTGAGTCGCCATGTAATGGTGTGGGTATATGCGGAAAATGTAAAGTTAAGCTTAGTAAAGAGTCAGTTAAAAATATTATTACAGGCAGTGATCATCATCTATCAGAAGATGAAGAGGCTGACGGGTTTGTTTTATCGTGCCAGACAAAAATAGTAGGAAATATTGAAGTAGAATCTATAAAGGATTTTCAAAACAAAAATTTAAAAATATTAAGTGATGGAGAAACCTTTGATTACCAAATTGACAGCTATGTAAATAAAAAATATGTAGAAAATAAAAATATAACAGAAGTATATGCTGGCAGTGAGCTGATTGGAAATGAAGAAGGAAATACAGCAAAAGAGTTGTATGGAATTGTGGTAGATATAGGAACTACTACTCTTGTTACTTCATTAATTGATATTAAGTCAGGTACAGAGTTAGAGAATGTTTCTTCATTAAATCCTCAAAGTTTATATGCTCAAGATGTTCTTTCAAGAATAAAGTTTGCATCTGAAGAAGAAGGTTTAAATACCATGTATTCAGCTATTATTAATGAAATAAATAAAATGATTTCAGAAATAACAGGCAAATTAAAAATCAGTAAAGATAATATTTATGAAATTATTTTCAGTGGTAATACAACTATGCTTCATTTGGCTGCAAATGTAAATCCATATTCATTAGGAAAATATCCATATGTTCCTGAACTAAAATGTGGAGAGTATATAAAGTCTAAAGAACATAATTTAGATATCTCAAAATTTGGGCTAATCTATCTTCCTCCTATTATATCAGCATATGTAGGAGCAGATATAACATCAGGAATTCTCGCAGTTCAGCTTTATAAAGAAAAAGGAATAACCCTTTTTGTTGATATTGGTACAAATGGTGAAATGGCAATAAGCATTAATGGAAAGCTTTATGCTACATCAACAGCAGCAGGACCAGCTTTTGAAGGTATGAATATAAACTGTGGTATGAGAGCTGGAAAAGGAGCTGTAGAGTTATTTAATGTTGAAGATGATATCAGTATAACAGTAAAAACTATAGGAAATGTTGAGAGTACAGGTATTTGTGGAAGCGGTTTATTAGATATTGTTGGAGAACTTGTTAATCATGGCGTTATAACTTCTAATGGTAAGTTTGTTGATCCAGAAAAAAATAATTTGCCTGATGCATTAAAAGAGAGGCTTGAAAAAATAGATGGTAAAACTATATTTAAAATAACATCTAATGTTTATTTATCTCAAAAAGATATTAGGCAGGTTCAGCTGGCTAAAGGTGCTGTGAGAGCAGGAATTGAATTTTTACTTAAGAGTAAAGAAATTAGTCCTTCAGAAGTAGATAGAGTTTTAATAGCAGGTTCATTTGGATATCATTTAAGAGCAAAAAGCCTTATTAATATAGGATTGCTGCCCCAAGAATTTAATGGTAAAATCGAATTTGTAGGTAATACTTCAAAAACTGGCGGTCAAGTATTTTTATTAAATAAACATTATAGAGATGAAATTAAGAAACTTACAGAGAAAATTGAAGTAGTAGAATTGGCTAATTGTAAAGATTTTGATAAAGTATTTGTTAAATGCTTAGGGTTTTGATATATGCTAAAAATTAGGAGAGAGATTATATGAGAGTAAAGATAATTGCCTGTGAAGTTATGCAGGAAGAATTATTATCCATAGAACCATTAGATGGTGTTGATTATGAGTTTGTTCCCATGAAATTTCATCTTTATCCTGATAAACTCCATATAGAATTGCAAAGGATAATTGATAAATCAATAGATTATTCAAGAATAATATTAGCTTTTGGTCTATGTGGAGGTGCAGCAAAAAATTTAAAATCAGCTTCATCAATTTTAACTATACCAAGAGTTCATGATTGCATATCAATTTTTTTAGGTTCAAGAAAGAACTATGAAAGAATAAGTAAAATAAAGAAAGGTACATTTTATTTAACTTCAGGCTGGATGCGTACAGAAAAATCAATATTATCTGAACATGAACGAATCAGCAGAAAATATGGTGAAAAGAAATCATTAAAAATACTTAATAAAATGTATGACAGTTATAAAAGAATTCTATATATTCAAACAGGAAATAAAAATGAAGAGGATAGTATTGAGAAGTCAAAGGAAATTTCAAAGCTCCTTTCATTAGATTATGAAATGATGAAAGGTAGTAATGAGTTTATTAAAAAAATAGCTTTAGGACCATGGAATGATGAAGAATTTATAAATATAAACCCTAAAAATAGTATAAGTGAAGAAGATTTTGGAATATGCAATTCAATATTTACAAATATATAAATTTCCCCCTTGTTAATTATATATAAAAAGCTAATTTTAGAATCAATCATTTATACTATACTTTCTTCAGAAACTTTGTAACTGAGAATATTATATTTACTAATGATAACATAAATTGAGATGTTTTATGGTTAATTAAAAAAAGTCCAGATATTCGCGCCTACCTGGAAAATAAATTAGGAAGGATATTAAAATTTAAATAATATCCAAGGAAAATATATATAATACACTAAACTATAGTGTGTTATATCATACTAAAAGTTATCCGACTGATTTAGTATGATATAATCATACCATAGTTTTTTTATCATGTCAACATAAATTTTATATTATAAATATTTATTATGTAGATATTATGATTAAAAAATGAACAAATTGTAAACAAAAATTATTTTACTGCTTGTATGGACAGTATTAAGATAAAATGATATAATCTAAACAAAACATATAAGAATTATAAGTAATCCCGTAGTTGACTAGAATAACTGGAGGCTATGTATTTTTTGTAATACATAACCTCTTTTTTATTTAAATAAATATATGGAGGTATGGTTATGGAAATTAATTTAAATGAACCAGCAGCCCAGCTTAGGGAGTTGAGGTTAAATACAATTACCGGTTATGAAGGAAATGGACAAGATTTAATTGATAAAGCTAAAAACAACTGCCTAGAAAATCGTGAAAGAACTTTTACACAATGCGGCTCATGTAGTGCAGATCAGGTAATGAATTTATTAGCACAAATTCAAGATGCTGCTGTTATCGAACATGGTCCAGCAGGGTGCAGCGGAGATATTTCATTTAGAAATGCAAATTTTAGAATGAATAATAAAAAATTGGGATTAAGAGTTCATAATGTTAAATACATAAATACAAATCTTGATGAAAAAGATACTATTTATGGTGGTGCTGCTAAATTGCAAAATGCAATTAGAGAAGCAAAAAGAAGATTTAATCCTAAAGCTATTTTTGTTACTACAACTTGTACTTCAGCAATTATTGGAGATGATGTTGCTGGAATTTGCGATGAAATGGAAGAGGAGGTTGGAATACCAGTAGTAGCTACTGTGTGTGAAGGCTTACGTACTTATATTTGGGCGAATGGCTTTGATGCTGCTAACCATAGTATATTACGTAAAATTGTAAAGCCTCCAAGGAAAAAGCAGCCTGATTTAATTAATGTTATAAGCTTTACTCACAGAGACCACTATGAAGACATCTTTGAAAAGCTAGGGCTTAGACCTAACTATATAGTGCCATTTTCATCTATTGAGCAGCTTGAGTATATTTCAGAAGCAGCAGCGACAGTTCAGTATTGTGAAACATTAGGAAGTTACTTAGCGGCAGGACTTGAAAAGTTTTACGGTGTACAGGAAATTAAAGGACCGGCTCCTTTTGGAATAGAAGCTACTGATAATTATTTACGTGAGATTGGACATGTGTTTCATAAAGAAGAAGAGGTTGAAAAGGTTATAACTTCAGAAAAAGAAAAAATAGCTCCAAGACTTGAAGAACTAAGAAAAGAATTATCAGGAAAGAGGGCTCTTATTGGTGCGGGCGGACCTTTAGCATATAGTATTGCAGCAATTTTAAAGGATTTAGATATGGAGGTTGTATCAACTTTTGTATGGCATCATGATACAAAATTTGATAATGATGATGAAAGATTAGACTTTCTTAAATTTGATGTTGAGCATTTTGGAGATTTAAAAGTTGGTGTATGTAATAAACAGTCATTTGAAGTAGTAAATGAATTAAACAGGACAAAACCAGATATTTTTATATCAAGACATATGGCAACAGTTTGGGCAGCTAAAATGGGGATACCATCTTTCTTATCAGGAATTGATCCATCAGAAATGCTTTATGATGGATTGATACGATATGGTGAACTTGTTCTTAGTACAATTAAGAATCAAGCATTTATAAAAAATATATCAAAACACAGTAAACTTCCATATACAGATTGGTGGCTGAAACAAGATGCGTTTTCATTTTTAGGAGGTAAAGAGAATGAATGATATATTGCAGGAACCAAGACACGCATGTGCACTTGGAGCACAACAAACAGTTATAGCTATAGAAAGAGCCATTCCTATAATTCATGCAGGTCCAGGATGTGGTTCTAAACTTCACAGAGGAATGGCATTGGCAGGAGGATATCAAGGAACAGGATATTCAGGAGCAGATGCTATACCATCAAGCAATCTAATTGAAAAAGATGTGGTTTTTGGAGGAGTAGATAAGTTAAGACAGCTTATTGAAAGTACTTTAAAAATTATGGATGGTGATTTTTTTGTAGTACTAACCAGCTGTATTTCTGAAATAATTGGAGATGATGTTGCTAATGTTGTAGGAGATTTTAGAAAAAAAGGTGTGCCTATAGTATATGCCGAAACAGCTGGATTTAAAGGTGATTCATATAAAGGACATGAAATTGTTTTACAATCAATAATTGAACAGCATTTAAAACCTTCTGATAAAGTAGAAAAAGGTCTTGTCAATATATTTGCAAGTGTTCCAAGACATGATCCTTTTTGGGAAGGAGACTTAAATGAACTTAAAAAGCTTTTATCATTGTTAGGTCTTAAAGCTAATATTTTATTTGGTTTTGGAAGCGGCGGAATAAAAGCAATAGAAGCAATTCCATCAGCAGAATTTAATTTAGTAGTATCTCCTTATATTGGATTGCAGTCAGCAGAACTTCTTAAAGAAAAGTTTGGAACACCATATCTGCATTATCCAGTACTGCCTATTGGAGGTGCAGAAACATCAAAATTCTTACGTGCAGTTGCTGATTTTGCTGGAATAGATTCAAAAATTGTAGAAAATATAATTAAGGAAAAGGAAGATGAATTTTATCACTATTTGATACGTTCAGCTGATTTGCTTACAGAATTCCAATTCAGTATGCCAAGAAGTTTCTATAATGTTAATGATACTTCTTATGCACTAGCTATAAGCAAATTTCTTGTAAATGATATGGGTTATCTGCCAGAACATCAGTATATAACTGAAGATGTACCTGAAGAATACAGAAACACAATTGAAGATTATTTCCATAACCTTGCTACAGAAATATCGAGTGATGTAACTTTTACTCAAGATGGAGGAGTAAAAAATGATGAAATACTAAAAAGAAGACATGGTGAATATCCACTGGTTTTAGGAAGCTCTTGGGAAGTTGATTTAGCATCGGAAATAAATGGACCACATCTAAGTGTAAGTCTTCCTATTATTGATAGACTTGTTCTTCACAAAAATTATGTTGGTTATACTGGCGGTTTGAATTTAGTTGAAGATATATATAGTGCAGTTCTTTCATTACAAAGAAATTAATAAAATAAATATATAGGTAAAATAGGTATTTACATTTATAAGGAGTAATGATAAAATTATAATAATAAAACATATAGGAATAATAGTATTTTGGTTTTTGTATATAGAATAAAGATTTAAGGGAGGACTATTATGGCTAAAATAGCAGAAAAGCTTACAGATTTAATTGGAAATACACCACTTCTTAGTTTGAGAGATTACAATACAGAAAAAGGTGTAAATAGCAAGCTGATTGCAAAACTTGAATATTTTAATCCAGGCGGGAGCGTAAAAGACAGAATTGGTAATGCAATGATAAAGGATGCAGAAGAAAAAGGACTTATAAATAAAGATACGGTTATAATAGAACCGACCAGTGGTAATACAGGAATAGCTCTAGCTTTTGTAGCGGCTTCAAAGGGTTATAAACTAATATTAACCATGCCCGATACAATGAGCATTGAAAGAAGAAATCTGCTTAAAGCTTATGGTGCAGAACTTGTTTTAACTCCTGGAAAGGATGGAATGAAAGGTGCCATTAGAAAAGCAGAAGAAATTTCAGCACAGATTAAAAACTCCTTTATACCACAGCAGTTTGAAAATACATCAAATCCTGAGATACATAGAAAAACTACAGCTGAAGAAATATGGAGAGATACAGATGGAAAGGTTGATATTTTTGTTGCTGGAGTAGGTACTGGAGGTACTATAACAGGAGTTGGTGAAGCATTAAAGAAAAAGAACCCTGATATTAAGGTTATAGCAGTTGAACCTTTTGATTCTCCAGTTTTATCAGGAGGAGCATCAGGTCCTCATAAAATTCAAGGCATTGGAGCTGGTTTTGTTCCAAAAGTATATAATGGAGAAATAATTGATGAAATATATAAAGTTAAGAATGTAGAGGCGTTTAGAACTTCTAGAGATTTAGCAAGAACTGAAGGTCTTCTAGTTGGAATATCTTCAGGTGCAGCAGCTTTTGCAGCTACACAGATTGCAAAAAGAGCTGAAAATAAAGATAAAACGATAGTGGTTTTGCTGCCTGATACAGGTGAAAGATATTTATCTACACCTCTTTTTAATGATGAAGATAGATTATAGAATATTTACTATAAATATAGGAGGCAAGTATGAGTAAATTTATTGATAGACCCAGATATGTATGTTCCCTTGGTGGAGGATTAGAAACTCTTCATGCATTACCAAGGACTATTCCTATAATTCATGCTTCTGCAGGCTGTGGAAGCAATATATCAGGTGCTACTAACCCAGGCGGGGGGCATTTTGGTTCAGGTTATGCTTCAGGAATGTCTCTGCCATGTACTAATGTTATAGAAAAAGATATAGTATTTGGCGGTGAGGACAGGCTTAGAGAACAAATAAAAACTACACTTGAAGTTATGGATGGAGATTTGTATGTTGTTGTTTCAGGCTGTATGGTTGAAATGATAGGTGATGATATTGTTAAAATAGCTGAGGAATTTGAACATGGCGAAAAACCAGTACTTGTAGCACAAACAGGAGGTTTTCATGGAAATTCATTTACAGGCTATGATATAGTACTTCAAACATTATTTAGAAATTATATTGAAAAGAAAGAAAATAAAAAAGCAGATGTAATAAATATATTTGGATTAGTACCTGCTCAAGATGCTTTTTATAAAGGAAATTTAAGAGAGCTTAAAAATCTTTTTTCTAAGCTTGGTTTTAAAGTAAATACATTTTTTGGAGAAGGTGAAACATTAGATAATCTAAAAAATGCAGGTGATGCATCTTTTAATATAGTAGTTTCTGAAATATATGGCATAGAGGCTGCTAAAGTATTTGAAGAGGTTCATGGAACACCTTATATAGTTTCACCTATTCCAATAGGATCAAGACAGACAGAAGAATTTTTGAATACTGTTGGAAAAGCATTAAATGTAGAAAATGAATTAATCCAGAAAGTAATAAAAGAAGAAAAAGAAATTTATTATGATTATTTAGAAAGAATAACAGATATATATAATGATGTAGATTTACAACGTTATGGAATTGTTGTTGGAGATGCAAACTATGCACCAGCAGTAACTAAATTTATATCAGATGAGTTAGGGTGGCTTCCATCACTTACTGTAATTACTGACTTGCTTGATGAGGATGAAGAAAAGATTTTATTAGAACGATTTGAAAATTTTGCTTCAGGATTAAAGCCAAAGGTTGTTTTTGATACAGATACATCTTCTATAAGAAAACACCTAAAATCAGTATGGCCTCAGAATAATGGAAGCAAATATTTTGATTCTTTTGGTCCTGCAGTAATAATAGGAAGTTCCTTTGAAAGAGATCTTGCAGCAGAATTTGGTTATCCTCTTTTAAATGTTTCATTTCCAGTTACTACAAGAGTTTCTTTAAGCAGAGCTTATGCAGGCTTTAGAGGTGGAATCAATTTAGTTGAAGATTTAATCAGCTTACTTGTAAGCGGAAGATAGGAGATGGCAATAAAATGAGTAATGAAAATTATATAAATTCTAAAACACCACCGCCTCGTGAAGATAGATTTATTGTAACAAATGCTTTTGGTGGAAGCTGTACTGAACTTCAAAATTGTGCAAGCAAAGGATGTATTAACGGAAATCAAAGAAGCTTTTCTCAAACTTCAGGCTGTCAATTCACTTTAAGTTTAGCAATTTTAAATACTTTAAGAAATGCAGTAATTATAATGCATGCTCCTGTTGGCTGCGGAAGCTGTATCACTGCAAATGCAGGCATGAGTAAGAGTTTTAAACAGCTTCGAGATCCTAATGCAAAATCTACTGTTTGGTTAAATACAAATTTAAATGAAGCAGATGTTATAGGTGGAGGAATAGAGAAATTAAGAGAAGCAGTTTTATATGCAGAAAGTGAGTTCAGACCAGATGCTATAATTGTAGCAAATGCATGTGTACCAGCTTTAATTGGAGATGATATTGATGGTCTTTTGCAGCAGCTTAGACCACAGCTTTCATCAAAATTATTAGCAATACACTGTGAAGGTTTTAAAACTAGAATAATGGCTACAGCTTATGACGCTGTTTACCATGGAATTTTAAGAAATTTAGTAAGGGATCAGCAGGAACCTTTAGAAGAAAAAATTTATGAAAATGATATAGAAAAATTAAAAGAAAAATATAGAATCAGTCGTACAGTTAATGTATTAAATGTTTCATCAATGAGCAGAGCTGATGAATTGGAACTTCAAAGACTGCTGAATGCATTAGGACTTACTGTAAGATTTTTACCTTGTTATGCAGAGCCTGATACATTTAAATATGTGACTGATGCATCATTAAATATCAGTATTTGTGCTACTCATGATGATTATTTTTCAAAGCATTTAGAAATATTATATGGTATTCCTTTTGTACTTAAAACAATTCCAATTGGACGAAGAAACACTGCAGTATGGATAAGAGATATTGCTGCTTATTTTGGACTTGAAGAAGAGGCAGAAAAGCTTATTGAAAAAGAAAGCAGAGAACTTGATGAAGCTTTAGAACCTTATAGAAAAACATTAAAAGGCAAAAAAGCATACTTGGCAGGAGGAGAAATAAGAATATTATCTACAGCAGAGCTGCTTTTTGATCTTGGTATGGAAGTTGTAGGAATGAAAGGATTTCATTATGATGAGTTTGCCAATCCATTAATTGATGTACTGCCAAACAAAGAAAAAACTATATTTAATGCAGCTACAGGGCAACCTTTTGAACTGGCAAATATATTAGAAAAAGATAAACCTGATATAATAGTTGGACATGTTGGTGGTAACAGTATGGTTGCTAAACAAGGCTTCCCTGTATTCCCGCTCTTTGGACCAGTGTATAATTATCTTGGTTATTCTGGAGCCTTTGAAATAGCTAGAAGAATAAATAGAATATTTAAAAATACAATGTTTAATAAAAATATATCTGAAAATTTAAAGCTTCCTTATAGGAAAGAATGGTATGAAAAAGATCCTTTCTATTATATCAAAACAGAAGAAGATCAAAAAAGAGAAGATGAAGAGAAAGAATTGGCTGATGCAAATAAACACTCATAAAATAATTATATAGAAAGATCAGGTGTTGTGTATGTCATATAATATTGCAGTTGCAAGCAGTGATGGTAAAGTAGTAAATCAGCACTTTGGAAGAGCTACAAAATTTTTAGTATTTGAAATTCAGGATGGTAAGTCTCAACTTAATAAAATTATAGAAACATCACCATTTTGCAATCATGGTGGTCATGACCAAAATGACCTTTTATCAGCGATAGAAGCATTAAAAGGCTCTAGAGCAGTGGTTGTAAGTCAAATAGGAAGCGGAGCAGAAAATACACTTAAAAATAATGGTATTGATGTATTCTGTATACATGACTTTATTGAAGTTGCTTTAGAAAGGTTATCAAAGTACTATACTAAGATTGAACAAGAAAGTTAAAAAATAAATATTAATATAAGTATAAGTATACTATCTTCGGTCACAAAGTTCCAATAAATTTCTAAAAGAAGCTTCACATCGCTATCATTTACAAATTAATTGGAACTAAATGTGTCCGAGGAAAGTATAGTATTAATAAAAAGCATATATTGACATAGAAATATAATCATGATAGCATTATAACCAAGTATGTTTAGTACATTACTTGGTTATATTGTTATAGAAGGTGAATAAAATGGAAAATAATGAAAAAAGGATATTAGTTGTAGATGATGAAGTAAAAATAGTAGAAGTTGTACAATCATATCTAAGTTATAATCAGTTTTTTGTTATTTCTGCCAATAACGGAAATGATGCTCTTAATTTGTTTAATAAAGAATCACCAGATCTTATTATATTAGATTTAATGCTTCCTGATATTTCAGGTGAAGATATATGCAGATTAATTAGAAGAAAGTCAAAAGTACCAATAATAATGCTTACTGCAAAAACTGAAGAAGAAGATATATTATTAGGTCTGGATATTGGAGCAGATGATTATATAACAAAGCCTTTTAGTCCTAGGCAGCTTGTAGCAAAAGTTAAAGCATTATTGCGAAGAGTAGAAGAAGATAAAGCTTCTTCTGTTCAAATAATTTCTGTTAATAAAGGAGAACTTACAATTAATGGAATAAGCTATGAAGTTAGAAAAAAAGGAGACATAGTTAATTTAACACCAAATGAATACAATATACTTAATACATTAGTTAAATATCCAAATAAAGTTTTCACAAGAGAAGAACTGATATCTATAGCTTTAGGAGAAAACTTTATAGGTTATGACAGAGCCGTAGATTCCCATATTAAAAATTTAAGACAAAAGATAGAAAGTGATCCTAAAGAACCAGAATATGTCCTGACGATAAGAGGTGTAGGATATAAGTTTGGAGGACTATTAGAATGAAAAATAGTTTGAAGGCAAGATTATCATTATCTTATGTAATGGTTGCTTTTGTTTCAGTTTTAGTTATAAGTATTGTTACAAATGTATTTATGGAAAAGCAGTTTAGAGTTTATACAATAAAAAATCAAGAAAGTAAAAATGCAGATGTAGCAAAATTAATAGGTCAGCAATATGCAGAAGATGGAAAGTGGAATACTAAAGCTATAGAAAATATTGGGGTAAATGCTATTGCACAAGGCATGATTATAAAAGTAAGTGATAATTCTGAAAATATAATATGGGATGCATCACTGCATAACAATGGTATGTGTAAAGAAATTTTGGACCATATAGAAAAAAACATGAGCAAAGTTTATCCAAGCTGGGATGGAAAATATCAGATTAAGTTATATCCTGTATTCTCAAATAAAATTCAGGTTGGTATAGTAGAAGTAGGGTATTATGGTCCATTTTATTATAATGATAATGATCTTGCTTTTATTGACAAATTAAATAAAGCACTTATTATTATAGGCATATTATCATTAATTTTTGCTCTTATACTTGGTGTAGTTATGGCAAAACATCTTAGTGATCCTATTACTAGAACTATAAAAGCAGCTGAAAATATAGAAAAAGGATATTATAATAATAGAATTACAGAAAAATCAGATATAGAAGAAATTACTCTGCTTATTCATACAATTAATAACTTAGCAGATACTTTGGAAAAGCAGGAAGAGCTTAGAAAAAGAATGTCTGCAGATGTAGCACATGAACTTAGAACACCTCTTGCCACGCTGCAGAGCCATATGGAAGCTATGATAGATGGAATTTGGAATCCAGATAATAAAAGACTTACAAGCTGTTATGAAGAAATAATGAGGATATCAAGACTAGTAGGTGAACTTGAAAAACTTGCTAAGTATGATAGTGAAACTTATAAATTAAATAAAATTAAATATAATATTACTAAACAGATGGAAGAAATAATATATAATTTTCAAATTAATTTTAACAATAAAGATGTAAAAATAAAGTTTTCAGGAAGTAATGAAGAAATTACTGCTGATAAAGATAAGATAAGTCAAGTTATTATTAATTTAATATCAAATGCATTAAAATATACTGACACAAAAGGAACTGTGGAGATTAAGTTAGAGAAAAAAAATGATTTTATTCAAATTAGAGTTAAAGATACTGGAAAAGGAATATCAAAAAATGATCTGCCTTTTATATTTGAAAGATTCTATCGTGCAGATAAATCAAGAAACAGATTAACTGGAGGCTTTGGAATAGGATTAACAATATCAAAGGCAATAGTTGATTCACATAATGGAAAAATTGAAGTCTTTAGTCAGATGAATAAGGGAACAGAATTTATAGTTTCCATTCCAATAAACATACTATCCTCATCACAAATTTCCAATAAATAGCTTAACCTTGATATCATTCACAAATTAATTGAAACTAAATGTGTTCGAGAAAAGTAAAATTAAATATAAAAAGAAGGTAAAAAAATATGGAAATATTAACATTTTTAAAAAACCTATTTATGCTTAAGTATCTTCCTAAATTAGGCAATGGAACTGGTTATGGTCTGCTATTTATTTTTGGCTTATTAACTTCATTTCATTGTATTGGAATGTGTGGAGGAATAATACTTTCGCAATCAGTTAAAAAAGCTGAAAATCAAGAATCACAAGAATCAAATGAAAAATCTGGGATAGCTAAATTATCAATATTGCCATCATTGTTGTACAACTTAGGAAGGATAATATCTTATACTATTGTTGGAATTATTGTTGGCGGGATTGGAAAAGTAATTCAATTTACAGGAATTTGGAAAGGCGTTGTGCCAATTATAGGCGGAATATTTATGATTATTATGGCAATTAATCTTATAGGCATATTTCCTTTCTTAAAAAAATTTAATATAAGAATGCCATCATTTGCAGCAAAAAAAATTTTTAAAGGTAACAAAAATTATAATCCTATAATAGTCGGACTTCTTACAGGATTAATGCCATGCGGCCCATTACAAATAGTACAGTTATATGCTTTAAGTACAGGAAGTGCATTAATTGGAGGGTTATCTATGTTTGTATTTTCTCTTGGGACAATGCCATTACTATTTACCTTTGGAGCAATAAATACAATACTTAACAAGAAATTCTCTAAAATAATTTTAAAATTAAGTTCTATTATTGTGCTTGTTATGGGGATAGTTATGATATGCAGAGGATTAGCTTTATCAGGAGTATGCATTAATATGTCTCAGATGACAGACAAGTCAGAAGGTTTTTCAACTATTAATGGCAATTATCAAATTGTGAAAACAGAAATATCATCAGATAAGTTTCCACCTATTGAAGTTGTCAAAGGAATACCAGTTAAATGGACTGCTCATGTAAAGAAAGAAAATCTTAATGACTGCAACAATGCAATACAAATTCCTAAATTTGAAATACAAAAGAGTTTTGAAGTGGGTGACAACTTGATTGAATTTACACCAGACCAATCAGGTGAATTTGTATATACATGCTGGATGGGAATGATTAAAAGTAAAATTAAAGTAGTTGATACTGTAGAACAGCTAAAACAGGATGAGGAGAAAGGCGGCAAAGTTAGTTTAAATAATGATGACAGTAAAAATGATGATAATAATAATAAATGTGAAATGATGAAAAAAACATCTGATAATTCTAAGTAGTTAGAACCAAATGTTAAGGGGAAAGCATAAGAAAATCTAATTTTATTCATAAATTATTAACAATATCTACATTAAATTTTCATGTAAGAATAATAAAATAAGATTTTTTGTTGACATTTATAGTTTTATACCTTATAATTTAATTACAGTAAAACGGTATGAATACTATAGAATGCTAACCAGAAAACTGGAGGCCATTTATCTTATATATTTAGGTAAATGACCTTTATTTTTGGAAAACATAATTATATAATTTATACTTTGCTTAGTCATATTTAGCTTTATTTTATTTATAAACGATAGTGATACTTTGTTTG
>JAUZPN010000030.1 GCA_030705885.1 Bacillota bacterium
AAGCTATATAAGGCATTTATTTAAAGCAAAAGAAATGCTGGCTATGAGACTTTGTGTTCTTCATAATTTATACTTTTATAATAATCTTATGCAGGAAATTAGAGATGCTATAGATGGTGATTATTTTGATGAATATAAAGAAAAAAAATTTGATGATTGGAAGGGTAAAGCATAAATTTTACTTGAAAATTAATACTATTTAGAGTATATTATTTTAATGTAAGCTTTAATTTCAATTTACACGGATTTTTTATTTATATTTTTGGTCAATTGAAATTATAATAATTAGACAAGGAGGGTGACAAAGTGCAGAAATATATTACATTTATTCCTTATATATTAGTTATTGTGGTATTTTATTTATTAGTTTTTGTTCCTGAAAGCAAAAGAAGAAAGAAATATAATCAAATGCTGGGTGGTTTAAAACTTAATGATGAAGTAATGACAAAAGGCGGAATTATAGGAAAGGTTGTTAACATTCAAGACAGTTTTCTTATTGTTCAGACTGGTCCTGATAAAATAAGAATTAAAATTGAGAAAAATGGAATTGCAGATATCATGAAAGCTTCTACAAATTCAGCTGCAGAAGAAAATAAGGAAGATAAAAAGATTACAAAATAAAATTTATAAAATAATAAATGAATTTTTGTTATTTGAAAATATTTTATTGTAATAAAATTCCTCTTTTATACATAGATAAATATATATAAACTACAATTATATATTTATTTATCTATGGGTGGGAGGTGTTTTATTATGGAGAAAACTGACTATATTCATTTAGGTGAGGGACTTTTAAGATCCTATGTTTTATTTGTAATATTAATTCTTTGCTTAGCATTAACTGCTAATTTTATTTCAATAAAAATAAACATAAGCAACGTATTAATACTTATTTCTTCAATGCTTGGCTTGATTTATGGAACTATATATGCTACAAGAAAGATAAAAAGAAAAGGCTGGTTAATTGGGCTTATTATGGGTACATTGTACATTACCATTATATTAGGAGTTTCTATAATAAGTGGAAATAAAAATACACTTAATATGAATAGTGTACTTTTAAAAATGGTACTTTCTATTGCTACAGGAACTTTATCTGGAATGTTAGGTATAAATCTATAGTTTGTACTTTATTTTATAATTAATATATGATAAAATTATGTAGTATGCTTTCCTAGATCACATTTCCTTCCACTTAATTTATATATGATAGCAGAGATAAGTTTATTTTGGAATTTAATGGAATTTTGAGACCGAGGACAGTAATAATTATGAAATGGGGGTTTTTTTGTGAAACATATCAAAACAATAAACAAAACTAATATAAAAAATAGTTTAAAGAAACCTGGATGTAAAGAATGTGCTAATTCTTGTCAATCAGCATGTAAAACATCCTGCACAGTTGCTAATTTAGCTTGCGAAAACTAAATTTAGGCAGAGCAGTAACATTTCGTTACTGCTTTAAAATTGCAAATATGATTTTGCAGGGAGGAAAAAATATTGACTAAGGTACATAAGTTTTTTCAAGATAATTATTACTTACTAGATGTTAACTCTGGTGCTGTACATATAGTTGACAAGCTATGTTATGATATTATTGATGAAGAAGCGTTAAAATCAAAAGAAGAAATAGTAAGTAAATTAAAGTATATATATGATGAAAACGATATATTAGAGGCTTATGAAGAAATAGAAGAACTTATAAAAGAAGGCATGCTTTATTCTGAAGATTTATATGAAAATATAGCTTTAAATGATAAATCTCAATCTTTTGTAAAGGCTTTATGTCTTAATGTAGCTCATGATTGTAATTTAAGATGTAAGTATTGTTTTGCAGATGAAGGCGAATATAAGGGAAAGAGAATGTTGATGTCTGCTGAAATAGGAAAGAAAGCCATTGATTTTGTTATAAAAGCATCTGGTATAAGAAAAAATATAGAGGTTGACTTGTTTGGCGGAGAGCCAATTATGGATTATAATAATGTAAAAGAAATAGTTGAGTACGCAAAAGAACAGGAAAAACTGTATAATAAATCTATTAGATTTACAATGACGACTAATGCCACATTGTTAAATGATGAAATCATGGAATATATTGATAAAAATATGGGGAATATAGTACTAAGTATTGACGGGCGTAAAGAGATAAATGATAAAGTGAGAGTTAGAGCAGATAATAGCGGTTCATACGATAGTATACTTCCTAAAATAAAAGAAATGGTAAGCAGAAGAGATAAAAATAAACAATATTATGTAAGAGGTACATTTACAAGAAATAATATTGATTTTTTCGAAGATGTAAAGCACTTAGCTAACTTAGGATTTAAAGAAATTTCTGTTGAACCAGTTGTTTTACCTGAAAATAATGTATTATCATTAAGGCAAGAAGATCTTCCTGAAATAATGGATCAATATGATAAGCTTTATGCTGAACTTCTTAAAAGAAAAAAAGAAGGAAATGAATTTAAATTTTATCATTTTAATATTGATTTAAATGGTGGACCATGTGTATATAAGAGAATATCTGGATGTGGTGCAGGTCATGAATATGTGGCTGTAACTCCTGAAGGTGATATATATCCTTGTCATCAATTTGTAGGAAATGAGAAATTTAAAATTGGTACTGTTTTTGAAGGTATAACAAATAAAGATATTCCTAATATATTTAAAAATGCTCATATATATAATAAACCAACCTGCAAAGATTGCTGGGCTAAATTTTACTGCAGCGGAGGATGTCAGGCTAATAATTATAACTTTAATGGTGACATTCACATACCATATAAAATAGGATGTGAGATGCAGAAAAAGAGAATAGAATGTGCAATAGCACTAAAATCACAAACAGCTGGTGAAGAAAAAGTATAAAAAACTTTACTTTTTATATGAAGTTGTAAATAATTATAAGTATTATGATGTTAAAGGTAGAATATTGACTCATAATAATATAAGTAGTATTATTAACCATATAATTACCTAACGAAGGGGGATAAAGATGAGAAAGAGTTCAAAAAAGAATAACAAAGGATTAAGTATATTAGCATTTATTTTAATCATTATAATTATTGGTTTTTCAGCCTATACTGGAATATTTGGATTAACTATAGCTAATACTTATCACCTCAAATCTTTTAATGAAACTATTAAAATGGGTCTTGATTTAACAGGTGGTGTGTCAGTAATAGAAGAAGTCCAAGGAAGTAAGGTAGATAATGATACAATTAATAGAACAATTGATTTGTTAAATATGAGAATAAATGCTGTAGGAGTTAGTGAAACTACAATAGCTAAATATGCGGAAAATAAAATTAAAATTGATGTACCTGGTGTTTATGATACTAAATCAGTTATAGAAAATGTAGCAAAGTCTGGTAAGCTAGAATTTAAAGATCCTAGCAACAATGTTATATTATCTGGCAGTGATGTTCATGATGCACAATTTGCATATGATCAAAATAATCAGCCAATAGTAAGTCTTACATTAAAGGATTCAGGTAAGACAAAATTTGCAGATGCTACAGAGAAATTTATGAATCAGAAGATTTCAATTTATATGGATGATACTTTAGTATGCAGTCCAACGGTTCAGGCACACATAACTGATGGAAAAGCACAGATATCTACTTCTTCACTTGATGAAGCAAAAAGTATAGCAAACAAAATACAGTCAGGTGCATTACCTGTAACACTTAAAACAGCATCTGCTTCAACAGTAAGTGCTTCATTAGGAAGTAAGGCTTTACCTCAAAGTATGATGGCTGGAGCAATAGGTATAGGTCTTGTTCTATTATTTATGCTTATACTTTATAGAATACCAGGACTTATGGCAGATATAGCTTTAGCATTATATACAATTCTTGTTTTGGTAGTTTATTCAGTAATTGGAGCAAGGCTTACATTAGCTGGTATTGCTGCATTTTTGCTTACTGTTGGTATGGCAGTTGATGCAAATGTATTAATGTTTGAAAGAATAAAGGAAGAACTTAAAAAAGGAAAATCTGTATCTTCAGCATTAGATAATGGATATCATAAGGCTCTCTCCTCAATATTAGATTCTAATATTACAACAATAATTACAGGATTGGTGTTGTATTTTATTGGAACAGGTTCTGTAAAAGGATTTGCAATTACATTACTTATAGGAATATGTGTAAGTTTATTTACTGCATTAGTTGTAACAAAAGTATTATTAAGACTTGCACTTAATATTGGATTTTTAAAGAAAGCTTCCTATTTTGGAGTGAGGGAGGTTAAAACAAATGCTTAAAGTTGTAGAAAATAAAAAATGGTGGTTTATATTATCTGGTATAATTATAACACTTGGAATAGTTTTTGGAATTATTAGAGGTGTTAACTGGAGTATTGATTTTATTGGTGGAACTGCAATAAAGATTGATATGAATGGAGCTGAGTTTAAAACTGATGACGTAAATCCAATTATTAACAAATATGCTGTAAAGGACAGTTATGATGTTAAGCAGGTTAAACCAGGTGAAAATAATGTAGCTGTTGAAATGGATATTGAAGCTAATGTTAATGCTATAAAAGCAGAAGATGTAACAAATATAGTAAATGACTTAAATACTAAATATAAGAAAACTAATATAAAAGTTATCTCTCTTAACAGCATTGGACCTACTATAGGAAATGAATTAAAGAATAAAGCATTATTGTCACTTGGAATTGCAATAATCTGTATGTTAATATATATTGCATTTAGATTTGAATTTAAATATGGAACTGCTGCAGTATTAGCATTAGTTCATGATGTTCTTATTACATGCAGTGTTTATTCAATATTTCATTTACCAGTAAATTCTAATTTTATTGCTGCTATTCTTACAATAATAGGTTACTCTATGAGTGATACGATAGTAATTTTTGATAGAATTAGAGAAAATCAAAATACTATGAGAAAAGTAAATAATTTAACAGAAATTGCAGATATAAGTATATCTCAAACAGTAAGAAGATCTATATATACTGTAAGTACAACACTTATTACAACTGCTGCTGTATATATATGTGTACCTAATGTTCGTGATTTTGCTCTTCCATTAATTGTAGGTATTGCTTCTGGATGTTATTCATCAATATTCATAGCAAGTCCAATATATGTATTGCTTAAAAATGCATCTAAGAAAAAAACAGCTATTAAAAAAGCAGAAGCATAAAATAAATTAAAAAGCAAGTATCTTTAGGTACTTGCTTTTTAATTGTGTAAAATAATAAATTTTTAAAAAATAATAAAAATCATTTGTAAAAACCGACATTTTGCATTATAATATAGATGTTTTCTACAAAATGGAGGAGTTATTATGAAAAAATGTTTGGGAATGATGCAGTATTTTGAAGTCATAAAAAAATATGATCCTTTTAACATTTTAGGAATGGATAAAGCTACTGATAGAATAATAAAAGCAGTTAATAACAGAGAACGAATTATTATTTATGGATATAATGATTTAGATTGTATTACTGGGATTTCCTTATTGTTATTAGTACTTAAATATCTTAATGCAGATGTTGAATATATCATACCGGATAGAGTTATAGATAATAGAAATTTAAGTTCGGAGATTATAAAAAATCATATTTATTTTTTAGATGCATCATTAATTATTACTGTAGGGTGTGGCATAAATTCCTCTGAAGAAGTAGAATTATGTAAAAAACTTGGAATAGATGTTATAATTAGTGATTACAATTTATGTTTGAGTACTTTACCAAATACAATTATTGTTGATACAAATCAACAAAATTGTCCATATGAGTACAAGAATCTAAGCGGTTCAGGTACAGCTTTTAAGATAATTCAAGCTATAGCATCTTATTATAAGATGAAATGCATGAAATTTGTTGATTTAGCTGCTATTGGTACAATATCGCAGTTAAATGAGATATCTGGCGAAAATAGAATAATTGTTGAGCAGGGCATAGCTCATATAAATAAAACTGATAATTATGGGATAAAGGCACTTCTTAAATTACATAAAGTTTCAGAGGTTACTTTAGAGAATGTTTCTTTGCTTTTTTTGAATTTGAAACTGTTTTTAGATGAAAATGCTAGAATTAATAATTCAAAAATAGCAGTTGAATTATTTACAACTTCAAATTATGACAGAGCAAAGCAAATTGCAAAATACTTAAATAAAGATAATCAATATCAATTTCATAATATTATCTCATAATTTGAAAAGATAATATTTAGTTGAAAACATTTTTTAAAATAATATTGATGTAATATTATGATTTGATTTATAATAAAGGATATATACTATCCTCATCATTGAGGATAGAATAATTATTTTTATGATTATAGGGGGAAGATTAATGAATTTAAAAGATAAGATTAGGGTTGTTGAGGATTTTCCTAAAAAGGGTATTAGCTTTAAGGATGTTACAACCATTTTAAATGATGGAGATGCATTTAAATATGTTATTGATTCAATTATAGACCACTTAAAGGATAAAAATATTGATGTTATTGTAGGACCAGAAGCAAGAGGATTTCTATTTGGAGCACCAGCAGCATATGCTTTAGGTATAAGCTTTGTCCCAGTTAGAAAAAAAGGAAAATTACCAGCTGAAACTATCAGTTTGAAATATGATTTAGAATATGGCAGTGATGAATTAGAAATTCATAAGGATGCAATTAAGAAAGGTCAAAAAGTTGCTATAATTGATGATTTATTAGCAACAGGGGGAACAACAGCATCTGTAGTTAAGCTTGTAGAACAGGCAGGCGGAGAAGTAAAATCATTAGATTTTGTAATTGAATTAACTGAACTAAATGGAAGAGATAAATTTAAGGATTATGATGTTTTGTCTTTAGTATCCTATGATATATAATTGCTTATTTATTAAGTATGTTATATAATATTAGTAAAATATGGCTGGTTTTTAACCAGCCATTGATTTTATACTATACTTTCCTCGTCACATTTAATTCCGATTAATTTGTGAATGATAGCGAGGAGAAACTCTTTTAGAAACTTAATGGAACTTTGTGATAGAGGAATATCTTTAGTGGCAAAGCATACAATGATTTTTACAATATAAGGGGGGAAGTTAGGATGCTGCAAAAGCTGTTAGATAAAATTGCAAATAGTAATAGTAATGTAGATAAAGATTTTATTACCAAAGCATATCGTTTTGCTAGTGATGCTCATAAAGAACAAAAAAGAGAATCCGGAGAACCTTATATAATTCATCCAGTAGAAGTTGCTTGTATTCTTATAGATTTGGGATTAGATACAAATACAGTAGCAGCAGGACTACTTCATGATGTTGTTGAAGATACTAAATATAATCATGAAGATATTGTAAAAGAATTTAGTGAAGAAGTAGCTAATTTAGTTGATGGAGTTACTAAGCTTGGAGAAATTGAATATAAAACTAAAGAAGAAAGGCAGGCTGATAATGTTAGAAAGATGCTGATTGCTATGGCTAAAGACATTAGAGTTATACTTATAAAGCTGGCAGATAGGCTTCATAATATGAGAACATTAAAATATATGCCTGTTGAAAAACAGAAAGCTAAAGCTAAAGAAACACTTGATATTTACGCACCAATTGCACATAGATTAGGTATGTCAAAAATAAAGTGGGAACTTGAAGATTTATCTTTAAGGTATATTAATCCAAATGAATACTATGATTTGGTAAATAAAATATCTGATAAAAGAGTTGAAAGAGAAGAATATATAGCACTAATTACTAATGATTTAAAAGAAAGTTTGTCTAAGTCTGGTATAAAAGCTGAAATAGAAGGAAGACCTAAACATTTTTATAGTATATATAGAAAGATGGCAAGTAAAAATAAAACTATTGATCAGATATTTGACTTAACTGCGATAAGAATATTAGTTGATACTGTAAGAGACTGCTATGCTGCTCTTGGAATAGTACATACAAAATATAAACCTATTCCAGGAAGATTTAAAGATTACATTGCTATGCCTAAACCCAATATGTATCAATCACTTCATTCTACTGTAATAGGAACTCAAGGAAAACCTTTTGAAATACAGATAAGAACATTTGAAATGCATAAAACTGCAGAGTATGGTATTGCTGCTCATTGGAAGTATAAAGAAGGAAATCAATCAGGTGAGAGCAGCAAAGGTGATTTAAAGCTTACTTGGCTTAGGGAGATGTTAGATTGGCAGAATCAAGCATCTAATGCTCAAGAATTTATGGAAGGTTTTAAAACAGATTTATTTTCAGATGAAATCTTTGTATTTACACCAAAAGGTACAGTTATTAATCTGCCTAGTGAAGCAACAGCTATTGATTTTGCATATAAAATTCATACTGATATAGGAAATCGCTGCATTGGTGTTAAAGTAAATGGTAAAATAAAGCCATTAGATTATGTGATGAATACTGGTGATATTGTAGAAATATTAACATCAACTGTAGCAAAAGGCCCTAAAATTGAATGGCTGAATATGGCAAAAGGCAGTCTGGCAAAGGGTAAAATTAAGGCATGGTTTAAAAAGGCTAAAAGAGAAGAAAATATTGAAAATGGGAAGGAACTTCTTGAAAGAGAAACTAAAAAACAGGGATACAATTTTGGAGAAATATCAAAAAAAGAGTCTTTAGAATTAATTCTTAAAAAATACAATATGAACAGTGCAGAGGATTTGTTTGCTTCTGTTGGAGTAGGTGACATTGTAGCATCTACAGTGGTTACAAGATTAAAGGAACAGTGGCTTAAGGCAAATAAACAGGAAACACTTAACATAAAGGAAGAAGAAGAAGTTTTAAATAAATCGTTAATTAAGAATAATGAAAATAGAGCCAGCAAATCAAGACCATCAAATACTGATATAGTAGTTAAAGGTGTAAATAATATATTAGTTAGATTTGCTAAATGCTGCAACCCAGTACCTGGAGATGATATTGTAGGTTACATAACAAAGGGAAGAGGAGTATCTGTTCATAGAAAAGACTGTACAAATGTAAAGAATGTTTTAATTGATGATGATAATAAAATAATAGAGGTTAGCTGGGGAAACGGAAAAGGTTCTGAGTATATAACTCTGCTTCAAATTACTGCTGAAGACAGAAATGGAATCCTATCTGAGATAATGGAATTAATTGTAGCCTCTAAAACATGTATGGTTGCATTAGACGCAAAAAGCTTAAAAGATGGTAATGCTCTTATAAATATCAAATTAAAAATTAGTGATATTGAACAGTTAAAAGATCTTATGAGAAAAATTAAAAGAATGCAGGGTGTTATTGATGTATTCAGAAAGAAGAATTAATAAAATTTTTTATAAATTCTAGGAGGTTTTTTATGCAGATAAAAGTTATTGAAGCAGGTCTTTATCAGACAAATTGTTATTTTTTGTTAGATGAAAAAAGCAGAGAAGGTGCAGTTATAGATCCAGGTGATGATGCTGAAGCAATTATTTCAGAGCTTAAAAAATTAAATTTTAATATAAAATATATTCTTCTGACTCATGCACATATGGATCATACAGCATCTGTGAATGAAGTTAAAGAGTTAACTAAAGCTAAAGTTTATATAAATAAAAAAGATAAAGAATTAACTCATGAAGGAGATCCCCTATTTCCTGAGTTTAATAATAGTGATAATATTTATATAAAAGAAGGAGACATATTAAAACTAGGTGATAATGAAATAAAATGTATTGAAACACCAGGACATTCTCCAGGAGGTATGAGTTTTAGTATACTTAATATTGTATTTACAGGAGATACTTTATTTGCTGGCTCAATTGGAAGAACTGATTTTATCAGCGGCGATTATGCAGCTTTAATAGAAAGTATTAAAACGAAATTAATGATTTTAAATGAAGACACTATTGTTTATCCTGGTCATGGCAGCAAGACATCAATTGGATATGAAAAATGTAATAATTATTACATAAACTAAATGATGATTTATACTTTCCAAATCACATGGAACTTTGTGACATAGGATAGTTTACTTAGGAGTAAAAAATGGTTAAAATAAAACTAAATGATGATTTATATAGATATGATGTTTACCAAATGTTTAATCTGTTTTATAGTTTTACAGAGATTGAATTTACTGAAGATATTTATGATTTTTTAGTTATCATAGATAATGAAAAAATTGTAATTAAGGATGCAGATGGATCTTTAGAAGATTATTTTAATGAAAGCATCAATTATAAAGAACAAATTAAAAAAACTATTTTTATATATCTTTCTGAAAAAACAAAAATAGAGCTACCTTGGGGCACTTTAGTTGGTATAAGGCCTAGTAAAATTGCATTATCTCTTATGGATTCAGGTTATAGTGAAAGTGAAATAATTGAATATTATAAAAAACACTATTTTACTAGAGAAGATAAAATTAAATTGTGTATTGAAATCGCTAAAGCAGAAAAAAATATTGTAAACACTTCATCTGAGAAAATATCTATTTATATAGGTATGCCTTTTTGTCCCTCCAGATGTCTTTATTGTTCCTTCACATCTAGTATTGGAAGAGATGAAAAATTAGTTAATATGTATATAAAAGCTTTATTACATGAAATTGAAAGTATTGGACAGTACATTAATGATAAAGCTTTATGTATAGATACGATATATTTTGGAGGAGGTACACCAACAGCAGTATCTGATAACCAATTTGAAGATGTTATGTCACATATATATAAATATTTTGCAGATAATAAAAATGTTAGTGAATTTACTGTTGAATGCGGCAGACCAGACAGCTTAAATGAAAATAAATTTTTAATTATGAAGAAATACGGAGTTACAAGAATAAGCATAAATCCTCAAACAATGAATGATGAATCATTAAAAAAAGTTGGGAGAAATCATACTTCATCAGATATCATAGAAAAGTACAATATGGCAAGAGATTTAGGCTTTAACAATATTAATATGGATTTAATTGCAGCACTTCCAGGTGAAGATGTTAATATGATAGAACATACATGTAATGAAATACAGAAATTATCACCTGACAGCATAACTGTTCATGGTTTATGTGTTAAAAGAGGCTCTGCACTTTATGAAAATATTTTAAATAATAATAATAATGAAAGACTTCCTCAATCAGAGATTAATAAAATGTATGAAAGAACAGTAGAACTTTCTAAAAATCTAAAAATGAAACCATATTATATGTATAGACAGAAAAATATGATAGGTAATATGGAAAATGTAGGATATTCTCTGACTGGAAAAGAAGGAATTTACAATATTCAAATGATTGAAGAAAAGCAGACTATAATATCTGTAGGAGCAAATGCAGTAACTAAAGTAGTATTTTTAGATGAAAATAGAATAGAAAGATTTGCAAATGTTAAAGATGTAAAAGAGTATGTAAATAGGATAGATGAAATGATTAATAAAAAAATAGAATTACTAAATACATTATATTAGGTATTTGATTTTGTGAGAGCAGAATATAATATATTTTTATATATTGATAAAAAGTATAAGAAAATAACTTGGAGGTAAAAAAATGGCTATAAAAGCACCAAAGGGAACTAAAGATATACTACCTGATGAATCTTATAAATGGCAGTATTTAGAGGACATTTTTAGAAAAGTTGCAGCATCTTATGGATGCAGAGAAATAAGGACTCCTGTTTTTGAGCATACAGAGCTATTTACTAGAGGAGTTGGAGAAACTACAGATGTGGTACAGAAAGAAATGTATACTTTTTTAGATAAAGGCGGAAGAAGTATTACATTAAAGCCAGAAGGAACATCACCTGCTGTAAGAGCTTTTGTTGAAAGTAGTTTATATGCAGAAGCACAGCCAACAAAACTTTATTATTTTACACCAGCTTTTAGGTATGAAAAGAATCAAAAAGGCAGGTATAGACAGCATCATCAGTTTGGTGTTGAAGTCTTTGGCTCAGGTGAAGCTTCAGTAGATGCTGAAATTATAAGTATAATCGTCAGAGTATATGAAGAACTAGGTGTTAAGGGAGCAGAACTAAACATTAATAATATGGGATGCCCTGAGTGCAGAAAAAAATATAATGAAGCATTAAAAGAATATTTAAAAGGAAGCTATGATAATCTTTGTGAAACATGTAAATCAAGATTTGAAAAAAATACACTTAGAATATTAGACTGTAAAGAGAATAAATGCAAAGAGATAGTTAAAAATGCTCCAGTAATACTTGATTATGTCTGTGATGACTGCAGGACTCATTTTGATAATTTACAGGTATATTTAAAGGCAATGGGTATTGATTATAAAATTAATCCATATATAGTAAGAGGCCTTGATTATTACAGCAAAACTGTATTTGAGATGATAGACAATGGATTAACACTCTGCGGCGGCGGCAGATATGATTATCTTATAGAAGAATGCGGAGGACCTAAAATGCCTGCTGTAGGTTTTGGAATGGGTATTGAAAGACTTCTAATGACACTTGATGAAAAAGGTATTGTAATTCCTAAACCAAATTATATTGATTTATACATAGGTTCTATGGGAGAAAAAGGCAAAGTAGAAGCTGTTAAGCTTGTAAATATTCTAAGAAAATTAAATATAAAGTGTGAATGTGATCACATGGCTAGAAATGTTAAGCCTCAAATGAAGTATGCTAATAAAATTCAAGCTTCATATACTATGGTATTAGGTGAAGATGAACTTATTAAGAGAGAAGCTAAATTAAAAAGAATGAGTGATGGAGAAACAATACAAATTAATTTAGATGATATAGAACAAATTAAAAAAGTTATTTTAGAGGGCTAAGGAGGAATAAACTCAATGGGAGAGTCATTATCAGGATTAAAAAGAAATATTATGTGTGGTGAACTTCGTACTGAACATATAGAAAAAAGTATAACAGTTATGGGATGGGTTCAAAGAAAAAGAAATTTAGGTGGATTAATATTTATTGATTTGAGAGATAGAACAGGTATTTTGCAAGTTGTTTTTGGCGAAGAAATTAATAAAGATGCATTTGTAAAAGCAGATACTGTAAAGTCAGAATACTGCATAGCAGTTACTGGAGTAATTGTTAAAAGAGAATCACCAAATGAAAATTTACCAACAGGAATGGTAGAATTAAAAGGCGAAAGTATTAAGATATTATCAGAATCTGAAACTCCGCCGATTTACATAAAGGAAAATCTTGATGCAGCAGAAAGTATAAGACTTAAATATAGATATTTAGATTTAAGAAGACCAGATATGCAGAAAATTTATATGATAAGGCATAAAGCTGCAAAGGTTATTAGAGATTTCTTAGATGAAAATGGATTTTTAGAAATTGAAACTCCAATAATGACTAAAAGTACTCCTGAGGGAGCAAGAGATTATTTAGTTCCAAGCAGAAACTATCCAGGAATGTTTTATGCACTTCCTCAGTCACCACAGCTTTTCAAGCAGCTTTTGATGGTATCTGGTTTTGATAAGTATTTTCAAGTTGCTAAATGTTTTAGAGATGAAGATTTAAGAGCAAATAGACAGCCAGAATTTACTCAAATAGATATGGAACTTTCATTTGTTGAGGAAGAGGATATAATTTCTATAAATGAGGATCTCATTAAAAAGGTATTCAAAGAAATTTTAGATGTAGATGTTGATCTTCCAATTAGAAGAATGACATACAAGGAAGCTGCTGAAAAGTATGGTTCTGATAAGCCTGATTTAAGGTTTGGTATGGAAATTGTAAATATCAGTGATGCAGTTAAAAATTCAGGATTTAAAGTTTTTCAAGATGCTTTGAGCAACAAAGGATCAGTAAGAGCAATAAAAGTTGAAAATCAAGCTGCTATGGGAAGAAAAGATTTAGATAGATTAACTGAGTTTGTAAAAACATATAAGGCAAAGGGTCTTGCATGGATTGCATATAAGCAGGATGAAATTAAATCACCAATAGCTAAATTCTTAACTGAAGATGAAATGAAAGCTATTTTGAATGATATGGATGCTAAAGCTGGAGATTTGATTTTAATTGTTTCAGATAAAGATAAAGTGGTACTTCAGGCTTTAGGAGCATTAAGACTTGAACTTGCTAAAAAGCTTGAAATTTTAAAGGATAATAAAGAGTATAAATTTGTATGGATTACTGAATTCCCATTATTATCGTTTAATGAAGAAGAAAATAGATTCCAAGCAGAGCATCATCCTTTTACAATGCCAATGGATGAAGATATTCAATACTTAGAATCAGACCCAGGCAGAGTAAGAGCAAAAGCTTATGATATTGTATTAAATGGTGAAGAGCTTGGAGGAGGAAGTATTAGAATACATAATACTAAACTTCAGGAAAAAATGTTTAAGGTTATAGGTTTATCAGAGGAAAAAGCACAAGAAAGGTTTGGATTCTTAATAGATGCCTTTAAATATGGACCACCTCCTCATGGTGGATTGGCATTTGGATTTGACAGGTTAGTTATGTTCCTTGCTGGAACAGATAACATTAAAGATGTTATAGCATTTCCTAAGAATCAAAATGCATTCTGTCCATTAACAGAAGCTCCAAATGTGGTAGATGATGTTCAGCTTAAAGAATTAGGAATTGGCAAGTTAAGCTAACATAAAAAGGGGTGAGAATTTGTGAAAAAGAAAAAATCAAACAAAGAGGAAAAAGGGTTAAGTTCAAAAGAACAGGTAGTTGAGATTGAAGAAACATCAGAATTAAGTGAAAAAAACTTAACTATTAACAAAGATATTAAAGTAAGACTTAGAAGAATTGAAGGTCAAGTAAAGGGTATTGAAAAAATGCTTGAAGCAGAGGCTGGATGCAAAGATGTTTTGGTACAAATTGCAGCAATAAGAGCAGCTATTAATAAGGTTGGATGCTTAGTGCTACAAAATTATACAAAGGACAAACTTATTAATGAAGAAAATAAGATTACAGAAGAAAAGCTTGAAGAATTAGTTTCTTCACTAACAATGTTCTTAAAGTAATAAAAAAAGCTTACCAGTATTATATTACTGATAAGCTTTTTTATTTTTTATGATAAATATTTTTGTCAATGAAGAAACAAAAATTATACCAGCAGCAATTGCACCTGCAATAGATAGAGTCTGTACTCCTATTGTAAGAAACCTGCTTATGTTACCTCGTATTGCTTCAAGCATTGTATTATACATGCCTCCGCCTGGAACTAAAGGAATTATAGAACATATTATAAATATAGTCACAGGAGCCTTTATTACTCTTGCCATTATTTCTGAATAAACAGCAGCAATAACTGAAGCAGCAAAATATGCAAAAAAGTTTGAATTGCTGTATTTTAGAGTTAATAAATAAGAAAACCATGCTAAAGCTCCTCCAAAAGAAGTGAAAAACAGATGTTTTTTGCTAATATTAAACAAGACACTCAATCCTAATGTTGCGAAAAATGCATAAATTGAATTTAAAATCATTTTTTACCCTCCCATAAATGCTGTCCAAATTTTAATCATAGAACCAGAACCGATAGCAATAGCAATAGCAATTAAAAATGCTTCTAAGCCTCTGGAAAGTCCTGATAATAAATCACCTGCAATTGAGTCTCTGATAGCATTAGTAATTGCTATACCAGGTACCAAAAGCATGATTGATCCAATTATGATTTTATCAAGGTGAGAAGCTAATCCAAAATGAACACTTAAAAGGGCAAAGAAAGAAGCAATTATTCCACCAAGTACATTTATAAAAAATATATTAGAATTCAATTTTTTCAAAAGGTATAAAGTTAATTGTATAATACCTCCAATAAAAAAAGATACAATAAAATCAGATATATTACCACCATATATTAATGTGAAAGATGCAGCTACAAATGAGGAACAAACAACACATATTTTTTTATTATAACTTACATAAGAATCAATTTTTTTTAGTTCATCTTCAACAAAATCAATATTAAGATTTTCATTATGAACTCTTCTTGAAATATCATTAACCTTTGAAATTTTTCCTAAGTTTACAGTTCTTTTTTTAATTCTTTTAACTATTGAAAAATTTCTGCCGTCTAAATCCCTGCAGGAGATGACGATTCCTGTAGGAGTAACAAAACAATCTGCATCATCAACTTTAAAAGCTTTGCAGATTCTTATAATTGTTTCTTCTACTCTATAAGTTTCACCGCCATTTTCAAGAATTATTCTGCCAGCTTCACAAGAAATTTGAAGTACTTTATTTACATCCAATTGTGTACACTCCCTCTAACTGCAATCATAATATTATGCTTTATGTAGTATTATACTATCCTCAGTCACAAAGTTCCACTAAATTTCTAAAAGAAGGTTCTCTCTGCTCTAATTAAGTGGAACTAAATGTGACAAGGAAAGTATATATCATAATGAAAAGTAACTTTAAGAAAATTGTTGATAATTATATTAAAAAAAAGTATAATTATTCATGTGTGTGTCACAAATTGTTTTGATAAATAAACAAAGGGGTGCTATAAATGAATTTTGAAAATGTTCAAAAAAGTGACGAAAAAGTTTTTTCTATTATGGAAAACGAAATGAAAAGACAGGAGAATAATATTGAACTTATTGCTTCTGAGAATTTTACAAGTAAAGCAGTTATGGAAGCAATGGGTTCACAGCTTACAAATAAATATGCTGAAGGATATCCAGGAAAAAGATATTACGGCGGATGTCAAATCGTTGACCAAGTTGAAGATCTTGCTAGAGAAAGATTAAAGCAGTTGTTTGGTGCAGAGCATGTTAATGTTCAGCCTCACTCAGGTTCACAAGCAAATATGGCAGTATATTTTGCATTTTTAAAACCTGGGGATACTGTTCTTGGAATGGATTTAAGCCATGGCGGACACTTAACACACGGAAGTCCAGTTAATTTTTCAGGTAAATTATTTAACTTTGTATCTTATGGTGTTAATAAGGAAACAGAGAAAATAGATTATGAAGCAGTAAGAAAGATAGCTTTAGAAAATAAGCCAAAAATGATTGTTGTTGGTGCTAGTGCATATCCAAGAATAATTGATTTTAAAGCATTTAGAGAAATCTGTGATGAAGTAGGAGCATACTTAATGGTAGATATGGCTCATATTGCAGGATTAGTTGCAGGAGGACTTCACCCATCACCAGTTCCATATGCAGATTTTGTAACTACAACTACTCATAAAACATTAAGAGGACCAAGAGGCGGAGCAATATTATGCAAAGAAAAATATGGAAAAGATATAGATAAGACTATATTCCCTGGAATGCAGGGTGGACCATTAATGCATGTTATTGCAGCTAAAGCAGTTTGTTTTGGTGAAGCTCTTCAAGACAGCTTTAAAGACTATGCTGCTCAGATTGTTAAAAACTGCAAAGTTTTAGCAGATGAACTTACTAATTATGGTTTTAGATTAGTATCAGGCGGAACTGATAATCATCTTGTACTAGTAGACCTTACTAATAAAGGTATTACAGGAAAAGAAGCAGAAAAGCTTTTAGATGAATCAAACATTACAGTTAACAAAAATACTATTCCATTTGAAACACTCAGCCCATTTGTTACAAGCGGAATTAGAATTGGAACTGCAGCAGTAACAACTAGAGGTTTTAAAGAAGAAGAAATGAAAGAAGTAGCATATTTAATTAATGCTGCTATTGAAGGAAAAGGACAAAATACTGAAGAAGTAAAAGCTAGAGTTAAAAAGCTTTGCGATAGATTTCCAATATACTAAAAAACAAGGGGATGTACTTTTGTAGTACATCCCTTGCTTTTAAAATATTACTAAATTATTTCTATGAACAACCTCATCAAAAAATTTATGACCAAGGTTTTCTTCAATTTCACAGCACTTAAGACCTTTTATTACATCAATATCTGATGAATTATAATTAGTAACACCTCTTGCAATTTCCTTTCCTAAAGGATCTATTATTGCAACAATCTGTCCTTCACTAAAACTGCCTTCAATGGATACGATGCCGCTTGGTAAAAGACTTTTCTGCTCATTTACTAGTGCTTTAGCAGCTCCTTTATCAATATAAAGTTTTCCATCTGTACCAGTACCATAAGCAAGCCAGTGCTTTCTAGCACCAAGGGGATGTTCCTCTGCTTTAAACCAAGTTCCTATCTCATTTCCAGTGAGAATATCTGAAATTATTTTAGGGTTTTCTCCATTAGCAATTACCATAGCTGTTCCAGAAGAAATTGCAATTTTAGCTGCTTTGATTTTTGTTGCCATACCGCCTGTTCCTAAGCTGGTGCCTGCACCGCCTGCAACATTAACAATATCATCTGTTATTTCATCAACAAAGCTTATAACCTTTGCATTTGGGTTTTCTTTTGGATTCGCATCAAAAAGACCATCTATATCTGAAAGAATAATAAGAAGGTCTGCTTCAACTAAGCTTGTTACTAATGCAGATAAAGTATCGTTGTCGCCAAATTTAATTTTTATTTCATCAGTAACTACGGCATCGTTTTCATTAATGATTGGAATAGCACCATATTCTAGTAGTGTAAAAAATGTATTTCTGGCATTTAAAAATCTAGAACGATGTGTAATATCCTCTTTTGTAAGAAGAACTTGAGCTACAATCTGACCATATTCTGAAAAGAATTTTTCATACATCTGCAGCAGTATACCTTGACCAATAGCAGCAGCAGCCTGCTTTTCTGGTATAGTTTTAGGTTTTACCTTAAGTCCTAATTTTCCCATACCAGCACCTACAGCTCCAGAAGTAACAAGAATAACTTCATATCCTTGATTGTGCAAATCTGCAAGCTGACGTACCAAACTATCAATTCTATTAAGATTTAACAAACCGCTGCTGCTGTGTGTTAAAGTTGAAGTACCAACCTTTACAACTATTCTTTTTACTGTTTCTAAATAATTTTTTCTTTGATTAATCATTATATTACAGCTGAAAAACAGCTTACCCCCTTTAAAGCAAATAAAATAAGTTCAATATATTTTAACATAAATTATTAACAAAATCTATTATATTTAAGTCTTGCATACAAAATTTGCAGGTAGTATAATTATAATGTTTGAAATATCCTAAGTCATAAAATTCCAATAAATTTTGAAAGAAGCTTATACTTGCTATCATTCACAAATTTATTGAAACTAATTTGATTAAGGAAAGTATAATTACTGAAAAACATTAAGGATGTGAAAATGATGTCAAAAAATAATTTTATGAATACATATGGAAGATTTGATGTAGTATTTGAAAAGGGTAATGGATGCAGATTATATGATGTTAATGGAAATGAATACATAGATTTTATTTCAGGAGTAGCTGTAAATTGTTTAGGACATAGTAATCCTGCAATTGTAAAAACAATTTCTGAGCAGAGTGCTACACTAATGCATATATCAAATTACTTTTGGAGTACAAAACTTTTAGAACTTGCAGAAAAACTTTGTTCTTATAGCGACCATCAACAGTTATTTTTCTGCAACAGCGGAACAGAAGCAGTTGAAGTTGGTCTTAAGCTTGCAAGAAAGTATGGAAGACTAAAAGGCGGAGAAAATAAAAATGAAATTATATATATGAATAATTCATTTCATGGAAGAACTATGGGTGCTTTGTCAGTAACAGGCCAAGGAAAATATCAGGATAATTTTAGACCACTTATAGGTAATGTTAAAGAAGTAAAATTTAATGATATAGAGTCAATAAAAAGCGTAATAAGTGAAAATACCTGCGGAGTAATTATTGAGCCTATACAAGGTGAAGGCGGTATAAACCCTGTTGATAAAAAATACATAAAAGAACTTCGAGCTTTATGCGATAAATATGATGTATTATTAATATTTGATGAGGTTCAATGCGGCATGGGAAGAACAGGAAAGCTTTTTGCATATCAGCAGTTTGATGTTATACCTGATGTTATCTGTATGGCAAAAGGTATTGCAGGAGGATTTCCTATGGGTGCAGCTTTAGCAACAGAAAAAGCTGGAAGTGCTTTTGTACCTGGTGATCATGGTAATACATTTGGAGGTAATCCTTTAGCTTGTTCAGTATCCTTAACTGTACTGCATGAGATTATGGAAGGCGGAGTACTTGAAAATGTAAATGAAAAAAGTAAATATTTCATCAATAGTTTGAACAAACTAAAAGAAAAACATTCTGTAATAAAAGAAGTTAAAGGTATGGGACTTCTTCTTGGAATAAGTGTTTCTATAAATCCAAAAGACATAATAGATAAATGTTTTGAAAATAAACTGCTTCTTACTAGAGCAGGAAGTGATGTAATAAGATTGCTGCCACCATTAAATGTAGAAGAAGAGTATATTGATAAAGCTGTAGAAATAATTGACAAAGTTATTACAGAGATTGAAGCTGGGCTTTAATATTCTATACTTCCCTCTGTCACGTTTAGTAAGGTAGCTTATTGCTATTTTTACTTGGTGACTTAGGATAGTATATTTAAAAACATCACTATTATTTGGTAGTGATGTTTTTTTGATTATACTGTCCTCGGTCACAAAGTTCTACTAAATTTCTAAAAGAAGCGTCTCTCCGCTATCATTTACAAATTAAGTGGAACTAAATGTGGTCAAGGATAGTATAGCTCTTGACATTGTTATACTATCATGATAATATAGTAATATGTTATCACGCTAAAGTGAAAAAGTATTTTAATAAAGGAGATTTTTTATGAATAATTTAAAAAGATATATACCAGATGGAACTCAAGACATGCTTTTTGATGAATGTAGAAATAAAGTTAATATAGAAAAAATATTTAGAGATACTTTTACAAAGGTAGGATATGAAGAAGTTGTTACACCGACTCTTGAATTTTATGATGTTTTCAATGCTGGAAATCAGCCTATAGAACAGGAAAAAATGTATAAGCTTTTTGATAACCATGGAAGGATAATGGTTTTAAGACCAGATGTAACTATTCCTATTGCCAGAGTAGCTGCTACTAAATTAAAAGACAGTATATATCCTTTAAAGCTTTTCTATTCTTGTAATGTTTTTAAAGTAAATGAAAATTTAAATGCAAAAATGAGTGAGATAACTCAAGCGGGCATAGAAATTATAGGCATAGATAATTTTAGAGCAGATGCTGAAAGCATATTAATGGCTATTAAAGCACTCCTAAATATTGGACTTAAGGATTTTAAAATAGAACTTGGTCAGGCAGATTTCTTTAAAGGTTTAATTGAAGATATTAAGCTTGAAAGTGAAGAGTTAGAAAGACTTAGAAAGCTTGTTGAAAGCAAAAATTATGTGGCACTAAGAGAGTTTATAGATTTAAACAGCAGCAATATAGAAGAAGATACTAAAGAAGTATTGAAAAAGCTTCCAGAATTATTTGGTACCATAGAAGTTATAAATGAAGCAAGTAAAATAACTAAAAATGCTAAAGCATTAATGGCTCTTCAAAACATTAGAGAGATTTACAAAATAATAAATGAAACTGGATATGGTTCATATATTGCAATAGATTTAGGAATGGTTCAACACATTAATTATTATACAGGTATTATTTTCAGAGGATATGTAGACGAAATAGGTAAAGACATTTTAAGCGGCGGAAGATATGATAATTTAATAGAACAATTTGGGAAAAAACTTTCTGCTACAGGCTTTGCTGTTGATGTAGATTCAGTTTTATCTGCATTATATAAACAAGGAAATACAATAAACAATGATACTATAGATTATATGGTTTTCTTTGAAGCTCCTCTCTTTAATGAAGCGTATAAGCTTGTTAATAATATGCAGGATAAAGGTATAAATGCTGAGCTCAGTCTTTTAGATAATGAAGAAGAAACATTTAAGTATGCTTCTTTAAAAGGAATTAAAAAAGTAGTAAGCTTTAAAGAGAAAGATTTTGTTGAACTTCATGATGTAAGTGAAAATAAAACAGCTAAGTACAGCGTTGATAAGTTTATATATTAATGAAAGGGGTCTAATATGAAAAATATTAAAATTGCATTAACAAAGGGAAGACTTGAAAAATCTGCAGTTACAATGTTTGAAGCTATTGGAGTTGACTGCACTGAGTTAAAAGATAAAGGAAGAAAGCTGATTTTTCATAATGAAGAATATAATATAGATTTTGTACTTGTAAAGGCAGCTGATGTTCTTACTTATGTAGAACATGGAGTTGCAGATATAGGTATTGTCGGA
>JAUZPN010000031.1 GCA_030705885.1 Bacillota bacterium
ATTTTAATAATTTTAAAATATAATGCTAAGAAAAGTAAAATAAGTCCAATGACTGCTCCAGGAATAGGTAAATTAAATCCTAGTTGTATTAACATTCCTAAAAAGTAAACTACTAAAATAACCATTGACTGCCTTAAGAATTTCAAATAAATCACCCTCATCTGTAAAATTATTAATTGGTATAGTGGTCGTACCAGTTGCTATTAATATATCATATATTTTATATTAGTGCAACTCACCTATACTATCCTAGATATTTTTATTTTTACAGAATCCAATCTTTTAGATTTATAAGAGTACTCATATATAGTTTATTCTTAATACACTGGAGATATTGTATCTTTGCTGTCTATCTAATAAGTTCTGCATTATTATTACTAATTTTAACAATATCAATTTTTTTATCTAAAAACGCAGAAAATTTAGTAACTCCGCTTTTTTTAATGACCATATTTATATCAGGAACAACATTAGTTAATTCTTTTTTTAGTTCACCAATGTTTAATTTTGATACTCGTTTCTTATTAAATATCATTATTATTTTATCTTTTATTTCTGTAATATTTTCTGCTGTAATGCTTCTTATTGAAACAAAGCATTTGTTTTCCTTATTGCTTAAAGAAAGGTTGTCAAACTCCTTCAAAAGATCAGATAATTTTGTATAGTTATAATTTCTTACATCAAAATCTGGAAACATTTTGTTTATTCTTTGCCCTATTACTCTAAGATCCATAACATCCATACCATAATCCAGCACCATATTAACTATTGCTTTTTCAATAATATTTTTCTTAGTAAAAGATTTTTCTTCAAGATATTTTTGACTAATATCATTATTATCAGAAGCTGTATCAAGTTCTGTCTCTTCATCTATAATATCTAATGAAACAAATTTTTCACAGGAATTTCTAAATGCTTCTGGAGTTTTCTGTTCTCCAATACCAATAACCAAGTTACCAGATTCACGTAATCTTTTTACCAGTTTGTTAAAGTCACCATCACTTGAAACTATACAAAAACCATTTACTTTATCTGAATACAATATATCCATAGCATCAATAACAAGTCCTATATCTGAAGCATTCTTTCTAGGGGTATCATTTGATTGCATTATTGGTGTAAGTGAATATTGTGAAACTTTCTCTAACCAAGGCTTCAATCTATCTTGTGTCCAGTCACCATACATTCGCCGAATTGTAATTTTTCCGTACTTTGTAATTTCGCCTAATATACTGCCAATATGTTTAGCTCCAATATTATCTGCATCTATCAATAATGCAATAGTTAATTCTTCCATAATTTTCCTCCTTTAGAATTTGTAATAAATTATCATTTATATTTATTACATATATTTTTAGGAATTGTATTATCACAGTCATTAAACTTTTTCAATTGCTTAATATATGAATCTACAATTTCATTATATACATTATTATATTTTAATCGTTTATTTTTACTTTTAGAAAATTGAGGTCCTTCAATAGCATTTCCTGGATCACTAAATGATATTGATCCTAAATCAATATGAATAATATTGTCAGGCTTTTTTTCATTAAAAGCATATAATTTATCTAATTTAATAGCAAACTGAGATATTTTATTAATATCTTCATAATTATTTACATGTACTATAGCTAAACCAAATTCCATATCTTCATCATTTATGTTAAGATCTTTAGCAATCTGTGACCTTTTATTTATATAATACTCTGATTCAGCTATTCCTTCTTCATATTTTATATTTATTTCTTCTTTATAATCTCCAATTTGAGCACCATCAATGCTAAGTCCAGAAATTATAGAAGTAGCTTTAAATGTTATATTTCTGCTATCAAGCTGAAATACATATGTCATTACATCTCTATTTTCGCTGCCATCAACACTAACTAATGAAACTTTTTCACCAATTGCATCTTTTACATACTTAACCATATCTTTTTGACTTATATGTTTAACATCTTGACGTGAATTACAAGCAGAAAGCAATAAAATACTTATAAGTAATACAATAATAATTTTTATTTTTTTCATTTTGCACCCCCCCTAATTTGTGTTAATCAAAAAATCAACTACATCTATTACAATTATATCATACATAACCATATTATTTCTTTTATTTTTTAAACAAAAATATGCTTTTGCAAAATAAATATGTTGACTATTATTAAAATATATGTTATGCTTATTAAGCATTGAATGTAAAATTTAATTTGGTGCTAAGATTTAATATGATGAACAAACATATCCTCTTTTTAGAATATATATGTTAATCTGTTTTTGGATCTTAATCTTACGAAAAAGGAGGAATGTTGAAATGGCAGATAAAACTTTAGTTTGTAAAGATTGCGGAAAAGAATTCGTATTTACTGAAGGCGAGCAAGCTTTCTATAAAGAAAAAGGATTTGAAAATGAACCTACTAGATGTGCTGATTGCAGAAGAGCAAGAAAGCAACAAAACAACAATAATAGAGGCTTCAGAAGATAGTAACTAAGTTACTAATACCCTGCAGGATTTGTTTCTGCAGGGTTTTATACTGTCCCTGGTCACAAAATTCCACTTAATTTCTAAAAGAAGCTTCTCTCTGCTATCATTTATAAATTAAGTGGAACTAAATGTGACGAGGAAAGTATACTACATTAACTTCTTATAAAACTTTAACAGTTACAACCTTATTGTTTAGTCCTTGTTTTGTCTTTTGTGCGTAAATATTCAGGTCGTTTTGGATTAATAGTCAAATTGTCCATTAAGCTTCTTATGAAGTCGTAGAGATTGAATGGTGCCCAAGGTGCCAAATAAGGCACTCCGAAACTGTTTAACGAAACAAGTTCGGCTAAAACAAAGGTTAAAAACAAAGAAAATCCAAAAAATCCCAATGTACCTGTGAATAAAATAAGAATAAATTTCAATATCCTAAATGGGTTTACTAATGAGTAATCGGGAATAGCAAATGATGCAAGTAAGGCTGTCGACACAATAATCAGCAACAGTGGACTAAAAATTCCAGCTGCTATCGCAGCTTGCCCAATAACAATTGTTCCAACGATACCTATTGCAGATCCTATCCTGTTTGGAACTCTAAGCAGAGACTCACGAAGCAGTTCAACAATAAATTCTATTATTAGCACTCCAACTACAGCATTAAATGGTACGTTTACACACATTTGTGCGAGAGATATGGCATACTTGCTTGGTAAAACATCAGTATTGAATGATGTTATTGCTATAAATACGCTTGAAGCTGTAAATGAAATTATTATAGCAACATATCTTAACATTCTCGCAAAAAGTCCGAAAAACTTATTATCATAACTGTCGTCAGATGAATAAAAAAATTCGCTGAAAGTTTTGGGGGCAGCTAAAGCAATCCCACTACCATCAATTAACACCAAAACTTTTCCTTTAAGAAGTGAATGAAATGCCATGTCTGACCGTTCAATTAACCCCACAGTTGGGAATAACTGCATTTTATTATTTGACAAGAAAGCCTGAAGTTCACCTGATTCCCCAATGCCATCAACATTAATACTTTCTATTCTTTTTTGAATCTCAGTAACAACAGTATTATTAGCAATATCCTCGATATAAATGATAGCAACACAAGACTTTGACCTAGCACCAACCTCATATCTTTTAATCTGTGTATTTTGATCTTTTAACCGATACCTTATAAGGGAAAGATTTATATCAATGTTTTCGGTAAAACAATCTTGTGGTCCACGCATGGTGTATGAAAGTTGCGGCGTAGGAATTGGTCTATGTTCAACCTTTTTAAAGTTGACTACGATATATTCTGTGTCTGTTGAAAAAAGAATTATCACCATGCCTGAAATAATAAAATCTTCTATTTTATTTATGTCTGATTCTATCATACAATTATCAGCAAAAATGATTTCATCTATTGTCATATGAGCATTTATAGGCTTTTGAGCTGAAGAACTATATAACATAAGTGGTTTTAGCACGCTTTCCATAAGTGCAGCCCTATCTGTCAGCTGTATGATGTAGAACAGTTTGATCATTCCATGTTGAAATGGAATTGACCTTTCTGTAAAATCCAGATTTTTTGATTTCAGTAAAGCTACTATTTTTTCAAAATCAAATCGTTCCAGCATGTATTTTCTCCTTTCAGTTTCTTTATTTGTTTTCATAATCCATCATCCATGTTCCTGACAGTTTAACCTTTACATCAATATTAAAACTCGCCTTTGAAAATTCATTTTGCCAGTTCATCTTTTCAAATTCTACGGGAAATTTTATACGAAACTCATCATTAAACTGAAAATAATCACACTTAAATTTTTTTTGAGCCTGCTCAACTGCATCTGTAATTTCATTTTTAAGCTGATCTGTCAGAATTTTGGTAACTTCCGCATTAGCCGCATTATCAAAATTATAAGGTACTTTTTTATCTCCATACATCAGCTTTGAATCAAAATCAAATTTCATGCCAAAATTTATCTTACCATTTGCATAGTACGGTTTGATCTTTCTTTTTTTTAAACTCACTTCTATTGTGAATTTATTATCTTTATAAGGCACAATATAATCAAATTTAGGCTTATCTGTTTTTATAAATATCATACCTTTCGATCCTTCTGCGGGTATAAAACCATCGACTGTTGTATTATTAATGACAGAATATCCAATTAACGAATTCTCGTTATCCTGCAAGCCTATGCAAGGAAGCAAAAAACCTGAGTATCTTTTTGAGAGGTTTTCAATCAATTGTGAAGTTGTTCTTGAAAAAGACTCTCCTGCTTCCTCAAGAGTTTTTAACATTTCCTCTATTGAGAATCCAATAGATATATGTTTCTCATTGCTAATTTTAAATAGCTTTTCAGGATCCTCTTTCGTAATAACTGTTACAACCTTTTTTCTGTATAACTCATCAGCTCTATTTCTATATAAATATTCAACTAAATCTTCTTTTGCAAAATTTTCCGTTAAAATAATAGTTCTTATTGCACTACCATAAGGCTTCTTATCTAATTTCCTATCAAGGTTTTCTCGAGCTTTTGGTATAGTTGTACCATGGCCTTTAACATAAATATATTTTTTACTTACACCTTCACCTTTATTAGCTTCTTCAATATTTGCAATCTCCGCATATAAGTATATTTCATTGTTTTTTTTATCAAGAGCAACTGCTGTAAAAATTCTCTTTTCATTTATATCCTTAGAATCTGCACAGCCTGATACAATCACAGTAAGAATGAGCATAACAGTTAAAATTAAAAGAATTTTACTAACTTTTCTCACTATACCTTCACCTCTTGCAGAATATATTTAAACTCGTTTTTTCACTTTCGCTAAAATAAATACTGTTATGGGAATAAGAAAGCTAGAGATTATAACAAGATAAAAAATAAAACTCTCAAATATTTTTTCCATATCTTTTATATTTAAACCAAACAAACACAGAATAAAGTAAATCACACTAATAGCAATTATAATATTATAACGTTTCACTTTTGAGAATATTCTGCAAGCAAATTCCGCAACTGTTGCATAAACAATAATCATTCCAGAAAATAAGCTTGCTAAACCAAAAGTGAGGTAGAATATATCGAGTCTTTCAATAACAGGTGCTTCAGTTATTCTCATTGCTTCAATAAAAGAATCATTTAATAAAATTGTATTATTTAAGCCCAAAATCATTATGGTACTTTCAACTATTAGTGCATAAAATAAGCCAATAAACAAAAGCGTAAAGAAAGCAATTTTAGAAGCTCCCTTATTTTTTACAGTAAACGGTATAATTAAAAGAACCTCCATACCATCATATGGCTGAATTAAATTCCTCATTGTTATTGCATATTCCTTAACATCAGAAGCATTAAAAAAAGGCAAAATATTATATTTTGTCCCTCTAATCAACATAAAAATGCATATCCCGACTGTTACTAATAAAAATGAAATCCCAAATATTTCAAATATTCTTGCAATATTCGTAATACCCTTATGTGCCACATAGGCAAATAGTGCAATACCAAATAACAAAAATACAAACTTAGGGGTTTGGGGTAAAAAGTTTGATGTTAGAACGCCAACCAGTTTTAGTTTTAAATAAACGCCAATTAGTAAATAATATAGTATGAAATAATAAGCTATTACATAGGCAAAAAACTTGCCTACAATTTCTTGACTGTAGTCAAAAAAAACTTTTCCTAAAAACATGTTGTTTAATTTTGTAATTATTATAGCATCACATCCAAAAATAATTGATGTGATTATAATCGGAACCCAACTACTTCTGCCTGATGTTTGTGCCACTGTTTTTGGAAGATCAATTGTGGTGTATGTAGTGAGAGTCAGAAATATAATAAAAACCATCTGTCTATTTGTTATACTGTTTGTCAAATTTCCACCTCCACATTGCTATATTATCCTTGGTGACAAAGTTCCAATAAATTTCTGAAAGAAGCTTCATCTCGCTATCATTCACAAATTAATTGGAACTAAATGTGTCCGAGGAAAGTATAGCATTTTTATATTTTATCCAGTCAATTGATTTTTATGCTGTAAGTTTTATCAACTAAATGAAAACCTACTGTATATCTGCAAAATAATCAAAAAATAATAGTTGAATTTTATGTTTCTTTTCCTTAAGGATTATAGAAAAGTAAATACACTAATGATTGAAATTGGAAGGAATAAAAATATGTAGTTGATAGACTTAAATTTCCCTTAAATTCACAAAAATAATAATATGCCTATAAGCACTATATCCAAACTCCATATAGACTTTGCATGAAAAATTTTTGATTCATATGCTGCACTGGCAGCTCCTATAAAAAATGAAATAAGAATACAAGTATATCCTAATGCTCTTTTCATACTCTGTTTATCTTTTCTAACAACTCCTTTATAATAGTTTTCTGCACAAGAACGCATATTTCCAGTACAGAATATATTTGCATAATTTCCATTTGTACTAAATTTACGAAATGCACAGTACTGCAAAGATGCTGCAAAAGATATAAGTGTATTTGCTATAATATCAGGATAGGAACATGGAATTAATCCTACAATAAATACAAGTAATATTTCAATTACCAAAGTCATATGTTTCAATAATAGCTGTCTTTCTCTAAAATAATAAAGCATATGGCAGGAAATAAAAACACCTATCCAGAATGACACAATTGGCACAATAGCATGAAACATCTGAATATAATCTTTTTGCATCATATGAACACATACAAGCACAAAATTACCTGTCTGTCCTGTAGCAAATACTTTTCCACGGACGACATATGAGTAAGCATCCATAAAACCGCCAACTGCTGTAAGCATCATTGCAAAGCCTAATTTTTCTATAACATCAATAACACTTTTTTTACGAAACAATATAATACACCTTAATTCTTAAAAAATATATTTTTACTATATACTATTATATCCTTGTTTTTTAATAAATTAAAATATATAATATTTATTAAATTGATAAGAATTTACTTATGATTTTATGGAGGATTTTATGGATATTGTTCAATTAAAATATTTTCTTATTGCTGCTGAATATGAACATATGACTAAAGCTGCTAACTATCTACACATTGCACAGCCAGCTCTTTCACAATCTATAAAGCATCTAGAAGATGAACTTGGGGTAAATCTCTTTGACAGAAAAAATAGAAGCATTAAGTTAAATGCTTGCGGCAAATTACTACAATCAGAGTTACAGCCTATTATAAATACACTTGAAGCATTACCTGAACGATTAAAAGACATGGATGAACAAATCTCTCATACTATTCATCTTAATATATTAGCTGCATCATCAATGATTACACAATCTATAATTTCATTTAAAAAATTATATCCTGAAGTAAATTTCTGTTTATCACAAAATGCTGATGAAGCAGATTTTGATATATGCATTTCATGTACTTCTTCAAATGATATGCCTGAAAAAAGTACAATTTTACTTAAAGAAAAAATATTACTTGCTGTTCCTAGTATCAGCAAATATTCTTCTTTTAAATCTATTGCATTAGAACAGTTGAAAAATGAAGGTTTTATCAGTTTCTCTAGTGTAAAGCCTCTTAGATCCATTTGCGATAATTACTGTAAAATGGAAGGATTTCAGCCAAAAATAATATTTGAAAGTGACAATCAGGAATGTATAAGGAACTTAATTGTCTCAAATCTTGGTATCGGATTCTGGCCTGAATATTCATGGGGAAAGCTGACAGCTAAAAATGCAGTATTAATTCCTATTAGTACCCCTAAATGCAGCCGTACTATTTATTCTATACAAAATCAACATTCAAAATCAAATAAATATGCTGATGCTTTTTTGAAGCATTTAAGTGAATTTATTTTTAATATTATAAATAATAGTGTATAGGGTTATTACACTATTTGGCATACAATATAATTTACTTTAAGATATTTTTTACAGATTCCTTTAATATAATTTTACTGCTTACTTGTCTTATCCCGCGTTTTACCTTAATATTATTAATTTTTTTCATAAGAATTTCTACTGCAGTCTGTGCCATTGCTTTCATATCAACTTCCACAGTAGTTATACCAATTTCATTTCCTTTTAAAAAATTATAATTATCAAATCCTACAACCGAAATATCCTCTGGTACTTTATAATTTTTTGATTCAAGTTTATCAATTAACTCATATGCTACTTTGTCACAGTTACAAACAAAAGCTGTAGGAAGAGTTTCAGGCAAGTCAAAACTTGTATATTTTCCATCATTATTACGGTCTGAAACATACCATTTAGCACATCTATGTAAATCTATATTATTTTCAAGTAATGATTTCATATACCCTAAATATCTGTCTTGAATACTGCTTGTAGATTTTATATTACCAATAAAGCCAATATCCTCATGTCCCATTTCAATCAAGTGACTTGTTAATAAATACATACTGTAGAAGTTATCAGCTACAATAAAATCTTGATTACTGTCCTTTTCATAAAAGTCCATGAAAACTACTGGAACATTCACTTTCTTAATTGTATCATAGTAATTCTTGCTGACTTGACCCAGCACAATGATTCCATCAATTTTATTATCTAAAACCATTTTAGGAACTGCAGCCTTCTGCTCATCAGATAAATCTAATATTTCAAAAACAGCATAGTAATTTAATTTCATTAGTTCATCAGCTACTTTTTTATATAGCTGCCAATAATATGATACACCTACTTCAATAAACCTTTCAGCAATAATAATTCCAACATTATAAGTCAACCCATCCCTTAAAGCTTTTGCAGCAACATTGCAGCGATATCCCATATCATTTGCCTTTTGCTTTATTTTTTCCCTTATTTCATCGCTGACTCCTTCTTTATTAGATAATGCTTTTGAAACTGTCACAATACTGACATTTAATATCTTAGCAATATCACCCATAGTCACTGTTTTCGCCATAGTTTTCCTCCATATAATGTATACTTTCCTCAGTCACATTTAGTTCCAATTAGTTAGAAAATAGCTTACCCCACTTTCATCTATGGTTGTTCTGCTAGCAGCATAGATGGTTAATTTGTAAATGATAGCAAGATGTAGCTTCTTTTAAAAATTTATCGAAACTTTGTGATTGAGTAAATGTAAATTAATTACAAAAAATTTCTTAAATTTACTTTATACTTATATACTACTATATTTAAGTAAAAAGTCAATTAATTTAAGTAAAATTATATTTAAGATTTATATTCTGATGATGCTATTTTAAGTAGCTGTTCTAAACATAACAATTCCATTCATATTTGAATAAAAATCCAAATCACCCATTATTAATGTTAATGAAGATCTATCAATTTTAAAACAATGTTCTTTTATAAGATGTGAACATAAATCATAATCAAAAGTATTAATATCTATAAATATCTCACTAAGTCCATTTGAAACAGCATATTCATAAGTTTTGCAAAGAACGGCATCTACTGCTTTCTTATATGACAAAACTTCGCTGTTAAGACACAGAAGTTTTATGTGTGCATAAGTATCTTCAACTTCAAAAACATTTTTATTTCTAAGAACACCAAAACCTACAGGTTTTTTATCCTCATATACTATAAAACCAGTCCCCATGTTGTTTTTTTCTATTTGATAAAGTTCAGGAGACATGTCCATTCCAGAATAAATATTTTCAGAAATTTCTTTAGCTATTGTCATAATGTTTTTGTATTCAATTTCATTTTTCATATCAACAAATTTTATTTTAAAGTTTTTTAAGGATTCATCCTCAGTAAAAATATCTTTATTAACATCCTTGCAAAGCCTTAAGCTAAGACGCTCAGGCTTAAAACCCAGGTTCATATAAAAGCCTATATTGTAGGCTGAATCCGGCATAGTAACAAGTCCTATATTTTTCACCTTAAATTCATTATGAAAAATATTTATAGTTTCATTTATTAATCTTTTTCCAATATGGCTGCTTCTATAATCAGGATGAACACCAAATGTTCCAAACCAACCAAAGTTTCCAAGAACATGATTAAATATATATCCAATTATTTTACCATCATGTTCATAAACCAAAGATGCATTTTCATTAATAAAAGATTCCATAAGTTCAATGCGTCTTAGTGTTTTAGTTTTAAAGCATAGTTTATCTAAAATCCGCAGTGCTTCTATATCAGCTTCCTTCATTTTTCTTATCATAAAATTAACACCCCCATTATTAATACCTCATGTCATATGACCTAATAACATTATACTATATTTTAAAAAACAACGTAATCTTAAATTTGTAAATGATAGTAAAGTTAAATCTTCCAATCTTCTCAAAATTCCTAAATAGCTATATTTTGATTATACAACATAAACCTATTATTATTCCACTTTAAAGTATTTAAAAAATATCCTAAAGAGTCTGCATTATATCTTCCAGCTATTTTCTGATAAGCCAGCAATTCATAGACTCCATTATAGTCAAAATCCACAGGGTACAACCCGCTTAATGGATTTACAAATCCTTCAATCGGACTCTTGAGCTTTCCATTTATATCATATATTTCACTTAAATACTCATTGCCCTTAAGAGAAATATCTATAATATATTTTTTATTATTTATTCTGCTGAGAACTTCAACCTTATAATTATCTTTATAAGCAATATCATAATTATATTCCTCATTATATTTATTAAAGTCAAACATTAACTTAGGTATATTATTAATAAAAGAATAAATGTAATGATACATTATCGCACCACTACCTCCTGAATCAATACTAACTAATATATCATTTACACCATCCCCATTAAAATCTCCTAGAAATACCCTTGGGTTGTATCCAGCATTTTCACTTAATGGTACACTTGTAATTGTTTTTGTTTTGCCATCCTGTACTACAAGAGTTAAATTTTGAATAAATGGACTTGCAGGTGTTCTTATCCCAGTTAGAAATATATTATCTGGTATTCTATCACCAGTTACATCTCCTATTATATGAAAGACAATATTAGAATTCATTACATCAGCTCTAAAATAATAATTATACATACTATCCCCTTTTCATTTAAAACTTTCATATTATATTATACTTTGTTCATCACATTTAGTTCCGCTTAATTTATAAATGATAGCGGATAGAAGCTTCTTTTAAAAATAACATATTATATAGGATTGATTATATATATGACTTATCATATAATAGAATTGTACTATATACAACATAAAGGGAGAGATTTATATGTCATTAGAACATGCAATGTTAGGTTTTCTTCAATTTACACCACTTTCAGGCTATGATATGAAAAAAATGTTTGATACTTCTGTAAGGCATTTTTGGGCAGCAGATCAAAGTCAAATATACCGTACTCTAGCACGACTAATCAATGATGAGTTAATATGGTCAGAGACTATAATACAAGACAGCAGACCTAACAGCAAGGTTTATCACATTACCCAAAAAGGGAAAAAAGAATTTAATAAGTGGCTCACTTCTTCTGTTACTCCTGTAGAACCTAGAATATCTTGGCTTATTCAAGTGTTTTTCAGCGGAGGACTTTCCGATGAAGAATTTATTCACTTTATGGAAGAAATATCTTCAAAGATAAAACATTTAATGAAGGAGTATGAAGAAGATGGTAACAAAGATGAACTAATTTTTGATAACAAGAAATCAAAACGAGATTTATTTTTTCATAAATTAACTCTTGATTATGGCTTAACAATGAATAAAAACATGATTAACTGGATTGAAAAAACTATTGAAAGAGTAAAAAATAAAGAATATTTGCAAATGGGGGAATAAACATGAAAATTTTAGCCATCAATTCAAGTTTTAGAGGAAATAAGGGATATACAAAATTTCTGATAGATAAAATTTTTAAAGGAGCCAAAGATGAAGGTGCTGAATGTGAGAGTATAAATCTTGCTGAGTTACATATCAATCACTGTATTGACTGTCAATCATGTCAAACTGAAGAACACTTTTTAAAGTGTATACATAAAGATGATGCAGATATGGTTTTTAATAAAATGCGGCAGGCTGATATTATTATTTTTGCTACTCCTATATATACTCTTGATATGTCCAGCTTACTAAAGACACTTTTTGAAAGATATTATTACAATTGCAAAATTGGAGAATTTAACATTACAAACAGTGGGCTATTTTTCCATCATGTGGATACATCTTTATGCTCTAAACCTTTTGTTGTATTAATAACTTGTGACAATATGTTAAAAGAAACTACTCACACTACTATAGAATACTTTAAAATATATGCTAAATTTTTGGATTCAAAGATTGCTGGAATATTGGTTAGAAAACAGGGCACAGTAGTTGGACATGGCAATAAGCCTGAGAAAGAAAAAGCTTATCCAATTATATATGATATTTATGATGCATATTATAATGCTGGTAAAGAACTTGCTGCAAAAGGATTTATAACTAAATCAACTGAAAATCGAGCTAATAGGCTCATATTTAAAGTTCCTTTTTACTTAAAATATTTACTCCGATTTGCACATTTTAGAAAAAAAGCTGCTCAAAGATATGAAATGATTATGGATACAGCTATTCATAGATAAATACATTGATAGAAGTGCTTGACAAACATATTTGCGTGATGTATTATGTTCGTATAATATTCATATAATTTCTATATGAATTGTATGTATTATACGGATGTAAAAACTATTGTTTCTCGTATATTTTTTATGAAAGGAGTTTTTTCAATGTCATTTAAATACAAAACGACTGCAGTTTGTGCACCTTCAATCGATATTACTGTTGAAGATGGAATTGTTAAGGATGTTATTTTTACTGGTGGATGTCCTGGTAATGTATTGGGTCTTTCTGCAATGGTAAAGGATCATAAGGTTGAAGACGTGATTGCACGATTGGAAGGTATCATCTGTGCAAAAAAAGAACCAAATGAAGCAAAAACCAGCTGTCCAGATCAACTTGCACAGGCCTTGAAAGCAGCAATACAATCATAATCTTAAGATTCTGAAGCACTTTTTATGATATTTGCTCAGTATTTATTGGAAGTATAATTTAGAGCATGACAAATAGAGTTTAAATTTAATTTTTAAACTCTATTTGTCGTTCTTTTTTTGTTTATAAACTTCAACATATTTATTGCTTTATACCTATTTAAATTATTATCAAACTTCATAGATTTAATACATGTTTGTCCTAAAATTATAATTATTTCTAATTATTAGTTTATTCTTTATAATTAATAATGTCAAAGTAGTTCGTATATTTTTTAATAAAAAGAAAAATATAGGGCTGTTGCAATAGCTATTTTAAAAATCGCTATTGCAACAGCCTCAATTAAGACAAAAGTGTTTTACAGGCGGAGGGAATCGAACCCTTGACCACACGGGTATAAACCGTGTACTTTACCACTAAGCTATACCTGCATATTAGAACTTAAACACTATAATCTTAGTATACAGTAATATTATTTAATAAATAACACCACTATTACTGCAAACTTCCTTTGCTTTTTATATTTCTACCATACTGAGGAGGACTCATTAACCAAAAATTGCATTAAGGAAAATTCAGCCTGAGATAAATGCATTGGTACTCTATCCTCTGAATACACAGTACGATTAATATTACCGTCCACTCCTCCAGCGTCTACACAGCATCTAATTATCCGTTCAACATTTAGGGATTGCAACACTTCTTGCTTTTTTTCTAAAGCTGTAATAGCTGCAGCAACTCCATAAGCACCCCAATTTGATATAGAAGCCGCTACAGTAATATCTGATGGCACTACACAAGCAATAAGGCTGCCGTTAGATACTGTTTGAGCTGTAATTGCAGATAAGCGACCCATTCCAAGCTCATTTCCACCATCTCCGAAACCTACTGTGAGGATATGCTTGGATTGCGCAGCAGCAAACAGTGCTTCACCACGAGCAAATAAATGAGAAGGAATCTCTCGACCTTTAAAGGTATAGCTTTTCCCATCCTTTGCTGGTCCAGGAAGTTCTATAGACATTACAGTAGAAGGATTAATTTTTGATATAAGCTCTTTAGCAGCTTCAGATGCTATACTCGCATCTGTGGAGAAAGGGTATATTGCAGCAACAGGAGCACTGTCCTTATCAGTTTTTGAACTAAGTGCTGTATTAATATCTGTTGGAACTAAGCCTGCGGCAGTGATACATGCCTTAGCATATGGAATATACTGTTTTGCAGTCACAATTACAGGAATTGCCCCCCATACCTCCTCTAATACTCTTGCAAGCACAGCAGCTCCTACTGGTCCATCAGTTTCACTTAGACCTTCAGTAAGCCAGGTAAGTGAAGGAAAACCCGTTAAAATTAGAACAACACTTCCACGTTTAATAACTTTTTTTAAAGAAATAGCACAGTAAGTTGTAAGTGGATAATATAGAAGTCTCCTAGCTTCATTGTATAAATACAAAATATTTCCTCTTCCAGTTAAGTCATAACTAATCATCCTGTCTAGGCTTTCACCAAGCTTGTGCAGTTGAAAAAGATCAATAGAAGGTGTTTTATTTAAAGGTATATTTTGAATCATAATTAATTGCTAGTTATTATTAAACTAGCTCCTCCCCACTAAAAAATATATTTATATCAGTCTATTCATTATCCAATTTATATGTTACACAAACACTCTGCTGAAATTTTCTTCTCTTTAAAACAAACTATCCATACCATTGCATTCTTATATCAGCTTTATGTTACTGATTTCCGAAACTGAGTTTTTTACACGATTTTAACAAAGTTACAGACAGGTAACAACCTGTACTCTTATGCATATATTGTAGTAGAAATTAAGTCTTAAATTTAAGCAAAATATCAGCAAGGAGGAAACTGATGAAGCAAGAATATAAATCAAAGACAATCATGCTAACTATAACTGAAGACTGTAATCTAAATTGTGTTTACTGTTATCAGAAAAATAAATCAAAAAAAGAGATGAGTATAGAAAAAGCTCAAGAATTAATTAGAAAATATGTTGAAAAATTTTCAGATTCATCTCAATTAAGGTTTGATTTAGCAGGAGGGGAAGTTTTTTTAAGGCAAAATTTTATAAAAGAAATATGTGAATGGACATGGAGTCAAGATTTTGGTGAGAATATCATTTTTTTTGCAACTACTAATGGCACATTAGTACATGGAGAAATACAAGAATGGTTGTATAAAAACAGGACAAAAATTTATGTTGGTCTAAGTTTAGATGGCACAAGAGATATGGATAATAAAAACAGATCTAATTCTTTTGACTTAATTGACTTTGAATTTTTTAAACGGACTTGGCCCAATCAAGGGGTTAAGATGACCATTTCTCCATATACATTGCCGAAAATTTCAAAAGGTATTATTGAATTACATGAAAAAGGTATTAAAGTTATGGCAAACTTAGCCTATCTTTGTGATTGGTCTGATCCTGAATATAAAGATATTTTTAGAAGAGAACTTAAAATACTAGCAGATTATTATATTTCTCACCCCGAGCAAGAAATTAGTTCAATATTAAATGTAGCATTAGAAGCTATAATAACCCAAAAAGACTCAATTGTAAAATGGTGTGGTACTGGAACTCATATGATAGCATTAGATTCTGAGGGTAATGAATATCCTTGTCATTTTTTTATGCCAAGCACTATGCCAAATAATATTGACTGGAAAAAAATCAATTTCAGTGATATAGAAAAATTACAAGATAAGAAATGTAAAGAATGCATATACCTTCCGGTTTGTCCTACTTGCTATGGAGCAAGCTCAGTTCAATATGGAACTCCTTCAATAAGGGATAAGAATTTATGTGAAATGAATAAAATAAGAGTACAAGCAGCTTCTTATCTTTGGGGAAAGAAACTAGTATTAGGACAGCTTAAAACTGAAAATGCAAATCTACTTAATAATACAATCGCAGCAATAAAAAAAGTACAGGAAGATATTGATAACTAGTGGAGGTGTAATTATGTCAACTTTAAAATTAGACTCAAAATTTATAGACGAGTTGAATAATTTATCTATAAATATGGAGGGTACTGAAAATATAGTATATCATGAAAAAATTATAGCTAATAGATCATGTGATGGCAGTTGTTATGGAAGCTGTAATGGTTCATGTGAATTTAGCTGTTATACAGGATGTGCTTGGACGTGTGTTGGATATAATATTTAGTGTATGAGATGTAAAGAGGAGCTATAAAAAGAAGCTCCTCTTTTTATATGAAATTATTGCAATTACACTGTAGCATTTATTAGTATTCATTCATAAAATATAGAGAACAACAATTTTATTGAACAAGGTCAATTAGGAGGAAAAGCATGTTTTTTAGGTATGATAATATCAGCGGAGTAACGTATTATAATACTTCAAATAAAGTAAACCTAGATTATCAAAATTATTCTGTACAAAAAGTTGTATGGGTGCCAATGGTGCCGGTTTATGATGCAACTAGAGGAGGTTATTATCTACAACCATTTATCTGTCCTTTTAATCGATGTAGAGATTATAAACTTCAAAGACCAGAGACACCTAAAGCCACAATCACTATAACCGCCATAGGCAAATATGAAAATAATTGGTGCAATCAACTAGATAATGGTGATGCAGTAATCTTCAAAGATTTTTTAAAAAATAAAGGTTGGAATATAGCTATTGAACATTATGATCAGAATGTAACCCCACAGGATTTTTTAACTGCAGGAGCTACAAGTGATATTCTTTATCATTCAGGACATGGAGGCGAAGATGGAACATTTCCATTATATCCTTCAAATAAACTTTTAGGCTGGAAAGATTTTTACGTGCTATCTAGAACTAAAATCTTTTTTATGATGACCTGTTATATATTAGGAGTTAATGATTGGGCTCGTGTCTTACGTAGTGGTGCACATCATATATTAGGGTATAATTTGCCTTCAAGTGACATTACAGACAATGATATTATTAAAGAGTTTCTTGGAAAATGTTATGGCGAAGGTGGAATAGCTACCAAAAAAATAGTTGATGCATGGGAATTTGTTAATACTTCTTACCAAGAACCTTGGACTGTAATCAGTCATTCAGGAAACAGGGATGACTATATGATTGGAGTTGCTCAAGGTCTTACAAAGGATATTACTGGATTAAAGGACATTATACGCACCACATCCTCTGGAACGGAAATCTTACAATTAATAGAACCAACTTCAGAAGGAATTTCATCTTATTATGAAGTTCAAGTTGAACAAGAAAAATTGAACTTTGTAGATGTAGCAGAAGGTTTGACTACAGGAGTTCCTGAATTAAAGGAAAACGAATTCTTTAAGGCAAAGACATCTACTGATGGACAGTCCAATGTTTATGTGTATCCATCCGGCGCCATTATATATGAAGGTATAAGAAATCGTAATGAATTTAAAGGTACTAGTGATGATGCCATTAAGATTGCAGAACAATTTGTACGGATGAAAGGCGGTGGATTACCTGACGATGCCTTTTTAGCAGAAGTAATACCTCAAGAAGAACAAAATGCAGGCTCTAAAGTTAAGAAAGTAACAGGCTATATTGTGATTTTTAAACATAAGATTGATGGTGTAGAAATAGACGGAATATCTGGAGACTCAATAAAGGTATTGGTTGATAATAATGGAGGCTCATATATGTTCAGAGTGTGGAGGGATATAAAGGCTAAAAAATTAAAAATAGGTAAACCACCAGTTGATTCCAAAGCTGCTATATTAGCTGCAGAAGATTATTACCACCAGATAATGAAAACTACCGAACCGCCAACTCTACAAAATAAAAAAATTGTTTATTTTTCTAAATCCTTTAAAGAAGTTCAGACTAATTTACCATTAGCTTGGAAGATAACTTTAAGTGGAAGAAATATATTTGTAGATGCGCAGACAGGACTAATTCTATCAACACCTAAAAGTTGATATGGAATATTTATTATAAGCCTATCTAAATTGGAGGAAAGAAATGATCAAAAAACAAAAATACAATGCTGAAGATCAGCTATATTTAACGAGTATGATGGTCTCTAAATTCATATGCCCATACTACAAACAAAAGGTAGTATGGAATCCTATGATACCTTTTGATAGATATGTTTTGCCCTCAACAGCAGAATGGATTTCAAAATATATTTACAAACAAAATTTATGCCAATACAGGACACTGGAAGACCCTCTTGCAAGTATGAAAAATATACGGGCTGATTTGGTAAAACAAACTGGTATAACAGGAAAAGGTGTTAAAATAGGGATACTAGAGATGGGTGAAATCGATATAAAAGACCACGAACTAATTCATCTTAATATTGAGTCCAATCCTGACATGGATACCCTGGAGAAAAAGGATTTCCATACTACCTTGGTGTCGAAAATAATTGCAGGCAAAACCCTTGGTATCGTTCCCAATACTAAACTATATTATTCTCGTTATTTAACTGAGAAACAATTTCGCAGCGGCATTGAATGGCTTATAAAACAAGGTTGTAATATTATAAATTTCAGTGCAGCTTTTGAAGGTGCAAATCCTAATGAGGAACTAGGGACTTATACTGAATTAGCAAATTGGATTGATACTTTGGCAGTAATACACAAGGTTCACTTTGTAAAATCAGCAGGTAATAACAAGTTTCCATACCATAGTCCATATAATAGTTCTCCGGATACTTTTTGGATTACAAATCCTGGCATGGCCTACAATATAATGACTGTTGGAGCTATTGATGATTTAGGAACACCTGAGTGGGCAGATGATAAATGGGGTCAATTGAGAGATGGGACAATATATTCTGCCTATGAAGAAATGGAAGGAACAGCATTAAAACCAGATTTATGTGCTCCAGGTACGAATGTTTTCTCGCCCTTAATAAAAGATGGAAATTCAGGCACCAGCTTTGCTGCTCCCCAAGTAACTGGAGTAATAGCACAAATGATTGAAGCGCAGCCTGAATTGTCATGGGATGTAGGAGCCGTTCGTGCCATACTGGCAGCTGGTACCATACACCGCACCGCCAATGATTATGGGACATACAAAGAAAGTTTATTTTACTCTGACAAGGAGGGAGTCGGAGTTGTAGATGCAAAAGGTGCTTTTGACATTATCAAAAAGAGACAGTATAAAACCTTTTTCTATCATCGAAGCGCGTTTCCATATAGATTTATAATAGACGTTGGGCACGGTGAAACATTAAAACGTGTTAGTTTGTCCTGGCTAAAACTCAATCGAATAGGTACTGATGGCATTCCCATTAAACCACAATTAGCCAACCTTGATCTCTATATATTGGATCCAGATAGAATAGAGGTTGCACATTCCTGCTCTACTCGTTCAAATATTGAAGTTGTTGAGTTTAGCCCTAAAAAGACAGGTTATTATTCAGTTATTGTTGTTGCTGAAAGTATTAGCAGGGAGAATGAATATGAAAGAATTGCAGTGGCATGGATGTAGAAAGAAATTGAAAATACAAATAAAAACATTATCAGTAAGGGCTATATTTTTCTGTCTGTACCATTGCAATTAAAGGTATACTGTAAAATGATAATATGATTTAGATGTGATATTCCAAATCATATTACCACTCCTTGCTGTAATCATACATAATAAGAAGTCGCATTTTATCTACTGGATTGCAGCTTAACTAACTTACCTCATAACCTCTGTTGAGTTCTTCGGCACTTCTAAAATACATTTTCATTGTTTTCAAACTTCAAGAAATATTTGCATGTATCTATCATTATTTTAAAACAATCAGTTCATATTCCCTGCTGCCAATACCTATTTTTTCTGCATGTGAAAGGCAGGTTTGCCACTCCGATTCTGGTGTGGAGTTAGTAAAGTGGTCATGATGATCCTCAAAGCCGCTCTTTGACATGTTGTCAGACAGCTGGCTGTTTGGCAATGGTGCAGCAGACATGCAGGCATCCACACAGGCCTGATCCAGTGCTAACGGGTCAAAGGATGCAAACATGCCCAGATTTGGAAGAATAGGAGCATCATTTTCGCTATGGCAGTCACAGTTAGGCGAAACATCTACCACAAGGGAGATGTGGAAACAAGGACGTCCGTCTATTACTGCCTTGGTGTATTCAGCCATTCGGCAGTTCAGTTCCACGCTGGCTGCCCAGTTTGAAAACTCGATAGCATCAAAATTGCATGCACCTAAGCATCGTCCACAACCCACACAGTTTTCTGAACTAATAGTCATCTTCTTTTTTGCATCATCAAACACCAAACCATTATTGGCACACTCTCGTTGGCATCTGAGGCATCCACGACATTTCTCAGCTGAGATATACGGCTTGCCGTTGATATGCTGATCCTTCTTTCCTGCTCGGGAGCCACAGCCCATGCCAATGTTCTTGATGGCACCACCAAAGCCAGCCATCTCATGACCTTTGAAATGATTCAGGCTGATAAATACATCAGCATCCATTATTGCATGACCGATTTTTGCCTCTTTTATATATTCGCCCCCTGCTACTGGTACTGCAATGTCATCAGTACCCTTTAGTCCATCACCAATAATGACTGGACATCCCACTGTAAGCGGAGTAAAGCCATTTTCCCATGCACATTCTAGATGCTCAAGGGCATTCTTTCGGCTGCCAGGATAAAGAGTATTGCAGTCTGTTAAGAATGGATGACCTCCTAGCTCTTTCACAACATCAGCTACAGCTTTCGCATAATTCGGGCGCAGGTAACTCAAGTTACCTAGTTCACCAAAGTGCATTTTGATGGCAACAAACTTGTTATCCATATCGATTTGTCCGATACCTGCTTTTTTAATTAACTTTTTTAACTTGGTAGGCAGACCTTCTCCAAGTTTCGTACGAAAATCTGTAAAATAAACTTTTGATTTTTCCATATTTTATCACTCCTGTTTAAAAAATTCTTACATATTGAATTTTAATCAAACTCCTAAACATCTTTTTTGCAAACTTCCCATTCATTCATAATATGTTCAGCTGTAGCTATGACTCTTTGTTGTAACTCAGTATCTTGAGCATTATTGATTTGTATATTCTGTTCTGGTTCAATTTCAAAATCTGTAAGTTCCGATATAACTCTATTCATAGTTTGGTTTGGATTTCTATAATATTCACTACCTCGAATACGAATGAATTTCCAGCCAAGTCGCTCAAGAATAGCCTGCCTTTCCATATCAGCGTAAACTTTGTCATCTCCGCTATGATATAATTCACCATCACATTCAATAGCTATTTTCTTATCACCACATATTGCCACCATATCAATTCTGCTAGAACCAACAAACCATTGTTGTATTATATGATACCCATTTTTCACAAGATAGTTTGCTACTGAAATTTCAAAAGGAGAATCAGCTTTTACTTTTATTTCTTCTTCCTGCTGAGCAAAATCAGAA
>JAUZPN010000032.1 GCA_030705885.1 Bacillota bacterium
GTCAAACTCCAAGCTGGTTATTTAAAACTAATTATAATGGCAGCAACGGCTATGTTAGCCAAAGTGTTATGAATGCAAGAATGGAATTTTACATTAAATCTGTTATGGGACATGTTTTCTCAAGTAAGTATGGAAGTGTAATTTATGCATGGGATGTTGCAAATGAATACTTACATGCTTCTAATTCTGGCTCTGGATGGCAGATGATTTATGGAAGTAACCTTGGAACACAGGCAGGCTTTTTAAAATCAGCTTTCCAATATGCATATCAAGAATTAAAAACTTATGGATTAACAGATAAAGTAAAATTGTTTTATAATGATTATAATGAATATATGGAAGTTAATGATATAATTAATTTAATTAATTATATTAATTCAGATGGTAAAGTATGTGCTGGAATTGGTATGCAATCTCACTTAAGCACTGATTTCCCATCAGTTGCTTCTTATAAAAGTGCACTACAGTCATTTGTAAAAGCAGGATTTGAAATTCAAATGACAGAACTTGATGTTGGATGTACTGATTTTAATGTACAAGCTAAATATTATTATGACTTGATGTCTGCTATCTTATCTGTAAAAAAAGCAGGCGGAAATATTTCTGCTATTGTATGGTGGGGATTAAGTGATGATTGTTCATGGAGAAGTAAAGATAAACCATTACTATTTTCAACTATAGGAGTACCAAAATCAGCATATACTTCAGTTCTGCAGGCATATTTTGATGCAGGGTATGACCTTAATACACCAACAACTACACCAACGCCTTCACCAACACCAACACCGACACCAACACCTCAGTTGCCGATATCAGCATTTACACAGATTGAAGCAGAGAATTACAGCGATCAGTCTGGAATCAAGGCTGAAGACTGCAGTGAAGGTGGACAGGATATCGGGTTTATTGAGAATGGTGATTATGCTGTTTACAAAAATGTAGATTTTGGAAGTGGTTCATCAAACTTTCAGGCTAGAGTAGCTAGTGCTGCTAGTGGAAGTAATATTGAAATCAGGCTTGACAGTATTGATGGCAAACTGGTAGGAACTTGTCCTGTTTCTGGAACTGGCGATTGGCAGACTTGGACTAATGCAACATGTAGTGTTAGTGGAGTAAGCGGAATTCATGACTTGTACCTTAAATTTACTGGAGGAAGCAGTTACTTATTAAATGTTAACTGGTTCAAATTTGGAGTGACACCAAAAACTCATGTAGGAGATGTAAATGGAGATGGTAAAGTAAATACACTTGATTATTTATTAATGAAAAGATACATTAGTGGTGCTATTAAAGATTTTCCAGCTGTAGATGATGATTTGTGGGCAGGAGATATTAATGGAGATGGTGTAATAAATAATACTGATTATGTATTACTTAGAACTCATATTTTAAAAAATGAACAAGGTTTTGCTAAAGAACAAGTAGCTGTAAACTAAATTAGTTTATTTTGCTATACTTTATTACTAAGCATAGTATAAAAGTAATTTTAAGGACAAATAATATATAGATAAGCCCTTTTGTGATAAATTATAAAAAAGTTTTTCACAAAAGGGCTTTTTCTTTACTTAAAAATACTTTATACGTAAGACTATATTTTTATTTTGTTTACACTATCTTTGGTCACAAAATTTCACAAAATTTCTAAAAGAAGCTTTCCTCCATTATCATTTATAAATTAAGCGGAACTAAATTTGACAAAGGATAGTATTATAGGTTGATTAAATCTACCAGAATTAACTTTTGCTCCATTGATTATGAATTATAACATTTATATAATAATAACAGAGGTGAGAAAAATGAAAGAAATTAATATTGCAAAACGCCTTATTGATGAAAGACATAAAAAGGGTATACGTCAGGATGATCTTGCAGAATATATTGGTGTATCAAAAGCTGCTGTTTCAAAGTGGGAATCTGATAAAAGCTATCCAGATATTACATTATTACCACAGCTTGCTGCTTATTTTAATATAAGCATAGATGAGTTAATTGGTTATGAACCGCAGATGGTTAAGGAAGATATAAAAAAGCTATATCACAAACTTTCAGCAAAGTTTGCAGATAAACCATTTGATGAAGTTATGGATGAATGTGACAGTATTATAAAAAAATATTATTCTTGTTTTCCTCTTCTCCTTCAAATGGTAGTTTTACTGGTTAATCATGCTTCACTTTCTAAAAATGCAAATGATGTTCTTCAGAAAGCAGCAGAGCTATCAGCAAGAGTGAAAAATGAGAGTGAAGATGTAAGTGATGCAAAAGAAGCATCTTTGCTAGAAGCTGTTTGTTATATTATGATGCAGCAGCCAGAAAAAGCACTTGATTTACAAGATGAAAATATACGTCCAATGTTAAATGAAACTGAATTATTGGCACAAACTTATCAAATGCTGGGCAATAATCAAAAATCTAAAGAAGTATGGCAGATAAGCATGTATCAGCATTTGCTTTTTTTAGTGGGTGATGCAGTTTACTATCTAATGCTTTATACAGATGATTTTTCTCAAGCTCAAGAAATAATTAATCGAATATTAGCTGTAGCAGATATTTTTAAGCTTAATAAACTTCATCCAGCTACTATGGCATCTGTATATGTTGCATCAGCGCAGGTGTACTGCATTAACAAAAAAATTGATGATGCACTAGATATGCTTGATAAATATGTTACTATGTGCATTAATGATTTTCTACCATTCACTTTACATGGAGATAGTTTTTTTGACTCTATTGATAATTGGTTTTTAGAGTTTGACATTGGCAATAAAGCACCTAGAAATGAAAAACTTATTAAAGAGTCGTTGCTTCAATGTATTACGGGTAATCCAGCATTTTCTATATTATCAGATCATCCTCGTTATAAAAGTATCACAGATAAACTAAAACATTATTTAGGAGGAAACAAAAATGATTAATGAATATTTACCTATTTTAATTCCAGTAATAATTGTTGAATGGATATTGGCAATTATCGCATTAGTGCATGTACTTAAACATCCAAATTATAAGTTTGGAAATAAAGTTATGTGGATATTAATAGTTTTGTTAATTCAAATAATAGGTCCTGTTGTTTACTTTATATTTGGCAGGGGTGAGGATTAATGAACACAATTGAGATTGAAAAATTAAGCAAAAGCTTTGGAAAATCTAAAGTTATTGATAATATTTCGTTTTCAGTTCCACAGCATTCAGTTTTTGGCTTTTTAGGTCAAAATGGTGCAGGAAAAACTACAACTATGAAGATGATTCTTGGTCTGCTTAAGCCAGATGAAGGTAACATAAAGGTACTTGGAGAAACAGTTTCTTATGGAGAAACAAAAACAAATCGTTATATTGGATATCTTCCAGATGTGCCTGAATTCTATGGATATATGAAACCCATAGAATATCTTAAGCTTTGTGGTGAAATTACTGGACTTAATGATACTAAAATTAAGCTTCGAAGTAAAGAACTGCTGGAACTTGTTGGACTTAGCGATATTCATAAACGTATTGGAAGTTTTTCAAGGGGCATGAAGCAGAGATTAGGCATAGCACAAGCACTGCTGAACGAACCACAGCTGCTCATTTGCGATGAACCAACTTCTGCACTTGATCCTATTGGAAGAAAAGAAATTCTTGATATACTTGAACAGGTAAAGGGAAAAACGACAGTAATCTTTTCTACCCATATTCTTTCTGATGTAGAACGAATTTGCGACCGTATCGCAGTTTTAAACAAAGGAAAGCTTGTTTTGAGTGGAACAATTGAAGAAATTAAAGAAAAGCATAAAACTAACAGTTTATTAATTGAATTTGCAAATAAAATAGAATTTGAACAGTTTATTGCTTTACCTGATTTGAAGCAAATAATAAAGAATTCAGAAATATCAGGTGATTCAGTTGTTATTCATTCAAATGAAATTAAAAATATAGAGCAAAAAATTATAGAGTGCCTGCATAGTAATTCTATGCTTCCTGTTAAATTAGAGGTTTTAGAGCCAACGATTGAAAGTTTGTTTATGGAGGTGGTAAAGTGAAAGCATATACAGCATTTGTAAAAAAAGAATTCTGTGAAATTACAAGGACATATAAGCTTCTTATATTAATGCTTATATTTTTGATATTTGGAATGATGAGTCCAGTTACTGCAAAAATTATGCCTAAAATGATTAATTCTTTTATGACAGATGGAATGAAAATAATTATGCCAGAACCTACAGTGTTAGATTCATGGGCACAGTTTTTTAAAAATGTTTCTCAAATGGGATTTGTTATTCTTATTATAGTTTTTAGCGGAATTATGGCAAATGAATTTTCTAAGGGTACACTTATCATTGTTCTTACAAAAGGCTTATGGAGAAGGACTGTTATTTTTTCAAAGTTTACTGCTGCATGTATTGTTTGGACAGGAGCATATATTTTGAGTTTTGCAGTAAGTTATGCATATACTCTATACTTTTGGAAAGATAGCACAAATAATTATAATCTGATTTTCTCTGTTTTCTGCCTGTGGTTATTTGGTATATTATTAATTTCTACTATTATTTTTGGCGGTGTTCTTTTTAACTCTAATTATGGATGTTTACTTTTCGTTTGTATTACCATAGGCATTCAATTTTTGTTAAATATAATTCCAAAGGTGCAGAAATATAATCCTATCAGTCTTGCATCAAATAATATGTCATTATTAAAAGGACAGTTAAAGATTTCAGATTTTACTGTTCCTATAATTATAGCTGTTGCATTGATTATAATATTTTTGATATCTGCTTGTGCGGTATTTGATAAGAAAAAGTTGTAAAGAGTTGACTATATTAAAGTAGTATGTTATTATTATTACGATTTGATAATTATCGAAATGAGGATTAATATGACAACTAAACAATTAGCTAAGATATATAAGGCACTATCTAATGAAAATAGATTGGAGATTTTTCTTAATATATTAAAATGCAGCCAGAAAAGTTTTAAATCAGATTGCTGCTGCACGATTTCTCAAATTATTCAAAATTTTTGCATAGGTGCACCTACAATTTCTCACCATTTAAAGGAATTAAGCAATGCTGGATTGATAGAAACAAAAAAAGATGGAAAGTATTTAGTGGCATATGTAAATAAAGAATTATTAGAAGAACTTAAAAATATATTTGATATCAACAGTTAATAATAATAGGGAATAAGTTTTAGAAATATTTTCTGAAGCGAATTCCTTTTTATATCAACTATAATTCGATAGTTATAAAAGTATAAAATTTTATTGAGAGAAATTCAATATGATTAAGGAGAGTATATAAAGTTCTTATTTAAGTGGATGTATAATTATTTAAGGGAGGGTTTTCAATGAAGAATGTTATCTTTTATTTTAGTGGAACAGGAAATAGTATGCAGGTTGCTGAAGATATAGCACATGAAATTGAAGAATGTGATGTTATAAATCTTGCAAAATATGATAAAAAAATTAGTATTAATGCTGAAAGAGTTGGAATTGTTTTTCCAGTATATTTCTGGGGCGTTCCTAATATAATAAAAGCTTTTCTAAAAAATGTTGAATTTGTAAATGATCCTTATATTTTTGCAATTGCAACTTGTGGAGGTACAGCTGGAGCATCACTCATACAAGTTAATAGGTTATTAAAATTGAAAAATCAAAAGCTTAGTGCAGGTTTTTTTATATTAATGCCTGATAATTATATAATGATGTTTAATCCAGGGGATGAGGAAAAACAGCAAAAACTTTTTGATGAAGAAAAAATGAAAATATCAGTAATAAAAGAAGTGGTTTTAAACAAAAAGGAGCAGGCTTTTGAAAGTAGTAAATTAATAATAGATAGATTTTGTGGAAATGCGATAAATAATTTAGTTGTGAAAAAATATCCTTTAAAAGATTATGGATTTAATGTTAATGAAAAATGTATAGGTTGTGGTAAGTGTAAAGAAGTCTGCAGTGTTAGCAATATTGAAATGATTAATGGAAAGCCAAATTGGAAGCATCACTGTGAATTTTGCTTAGGATGCTTAAATATATGTCCTGTGCAATCAATAAATTATAAGAATAAAACTCAAAATAGAAGTAGATATATTAATCCTAATGTAAAGATTGGTACAGTATAAAATGTTTACTCATATTAATTAAATCATAATTTTATACAATAGAAGCAATCCAAGAGTAAATTTATTAATCACATTTAGTTCCAATTAATTTGTGAATATCAGCAGAGCAAAGCTTTTTTCAGAAATTAATTGGAACTTTGTGACTGAGGGTAGTATATCACCTATTTATAATATGAACTTGCATTTTATCCAGCTTAATTGAAATAAAAGTTCCTAGTATGGTTACAGCTATTGCAGTACAGATGGAAATGATAATATAAATCCAGCTGTTTGGAATCATCATAAGGCTTCTTGTTATATCATTAGAAGTTTTATTTAAATTATAAGTTAATATCCTATTAAAATAAAGTAAAATACTGCTGTAAAGTGCAGTGAAAATTATATAAAAGACACTTCTAAGTTTTGATTTTTTAATAAAGAAGATTGTAGTCATTCCATTTATATAAGTTAACTTAATGGAAAAAAGGATAATAATAGTTTCAATACATGAAATATCAAAAGCATTTAAGTAAAAAGATTGATGAGAGAAAATATAATCTATTGATGGAATGATTATAAAAAATATGGGTATAAAAAATATAAAAATAATAACCAAATTGGTAGAGAAAATATATATATTTGATATTATAAAGTTTCTTTTTAATGGCAGAGTAAAAAGAAAGTTATCTCTTTCATGCAAAAATGTATATAGTGCACATAAAAAAAATGGAAATATACTTGTAAGTACTGTTAGTCCATTAAATAATTTATTTTCCATATAGTAGCCAATGAATGTGCACATAATAAATATTACTAATTCAGCTAATTGTTTTTTAATTTTATTATTTTGCATTAGTGAACCTTTAGTAAATAAAGCTGCATTAAACATCATTTTTTGAAATGCAATAATTTTTTTTATCATTTTTTCACCACCCCAACATATTTTTCATATTCCTTAATTGTGAATGACTTTAGTGTTATTAGTAAAAATACTATTAATGCTAAAAAAAGAATAATAGAAGCAATTGATGATGCTTTATCAGATATACCAAGTTTATAAAGTGTACTTAAATCATAAGATACATACATTTTAATTTTTATTAATGCTGTTATAAATTTTATAATGTATGTTATATGCTGCAGAAAAATAAGTATAGGAAATATAACAAACGATGATATAGAAATATAAATACTTTTTTGAGATATTGTATAATAATTAAACAATGAAATAAGAAAAAAGTAAGTAGTTAAAAAGCAAAGTACTAATAGTACCATATAAACATATAGATTGTAACCATCATTAATATTGCTTGCCCATAAAAATACTCTAGAAATCTTCAAACATGTAAGTACAATTCTTATTATAAAAATTACAGATGTATAGATTGCAGAAATTAATATAATACCTTTTGTATATGTGCAGAAAACTTGTTTCCTTGAAAAGGGCAATGAATTAATTAATCTCATTGAATCATCTTTTTTTTCACAACCGCCATTAAGTACAAGAAATCTATCACAAATTCCATATAAAAATATAATTGGTATAATAAATGAAGCAGCAGGAATTAAGATTGCAATTGGAATAGTTGAAAATAGTATTATAAGGTATACTTTATTTACATTAAGCCAGTACTTTTCACAATTATTTATCATGTAAACCACCTCTGTAAATCATAATATCCTCAATAGATGGGCGAGCAATTTTTATTCCTTTTAAATCATTAAGTAAATTTTTGCTGCTGCAAAGTCCTTCATAACCAAATGCAGTTTCTTTTATTCCAGTAATAACTTGTTTTAAGTTTTCTGTCATTGCAGCTTTTTCAATGTGGACTAAAGCATATTTATCAAGAAGTTCTTCTTTTTCTGTTGAAAACATTATTTTACCATTATCAATTAATGTTATATAATCAGCAATTTTATCAAGATCACTTGTTATATGAGTTGAGAAAAAGATTGATTTTTCTTCATCCTGCATAAATTCAAGCAGTAAATCCAAAATATCTGCTCTTGCTTCAGGGTCAAGTCCTGCTGTTGGTTCATCTAATATTAAAATCTGCGGATTATAAGATAAAGCCATACTTATAGAGAATTTAACCTGCATACCTTTTGAATAATTCGAAAGTTTCATGTTTTCATTTAGATTAAATCTTTTCATTAAATTACTCCACTTTTCCATATCAAAGTGGTCATAAAATGGTGAAAGCATTTTTACAATTGATTTTGCATTCATAATTTGAGGATAAATAAGACTGTCATAAACAACACCTATATTCTGCTTAATTGTTTCTTCATTGCCATCCATATGATTGCCATCAAATAAAATTTCTCCGCTGTAATTTCTTATTATATCTGTTATGGTTTTTATTAAAGTAGTTTTGCCAGCACCATTTCGACCTATAAAACCCATTATAGTTCCTTTTTGAACACTAAAATTAATATCAGTAAGTTTAAAGTTCCCTAAATTAACGTTTAAGTTTTTAATATCAAAAGCGTTATTTCCCATCATTATTCCCCCCATATAATTTATTTATCAGATTATCAAGGTCTTCTTTTGAAATATTAGACTCTTCGCAAAAACCTTTAATTTCTAAAAGGCGTTCATAAAGCATATCAAGGTGGATTCGTTTTGCTCTTTCAGCATCTACATCAGCCACATAAACGCCTTTGCCAGCAGCACTTATCGTAATTCCTTCTTCACATAAATCGTCATAAGCACGTTTAACGGTTATTATTCCAACTTTTAAATCTTTTGCCATCAGCCTTATGGATGGAAGCTGTTCGCCGCTTTTAAGAGTTCCACTCAATATAAGCTCTCTAATTTGAATTTTAATTTGTTCATAGATTGGTGTTTGTGATAGTGGACTTATTAAGATATTCAATAATATCACCTCTGTTTCTACTGTTATTATACAATAGATACAGTTATGCTGTCAATATTTGTTTTGTAAATATTTTTAAATTATGACCAAAGTCACTTCTATAATTTAAAAATATAGGGTATGATAGAAATATAAAGGGGGATGGCAATATGATTTATGAATTGATTGCATTAATTATTTTAATAATACCAGTTGTTGGACTTGCACTTATAATAATTTTTTATGATGAAAAGAAAAAATACAAAAATGAATTAGATTCTATTAAGGCGAAGGCACAACTTTTATTAAACAATAATAAAATTACAATAGATGATTATGAGATGCTTACAGGTCAAAAATGCAGAAATCAGAAGTCTGTTATAAATCAACATGTTTTAGAAAATGAACACAGATCAGATGAGCAAAAACATATTCAAAGTCAACATGATCAAATGGAGTTAGAAGAATTGATTCAAAGATATCAAGAGAGTGAGATACAGTCACAACAGTCATCTCAAGGACAACATATATACCAGCATCAGTCGGTTCAGCAGCAAGAAAAGCAGATATACCAGCAGCAAGGACAGCATGTTTCACAAGAGCACACAATACATGATCAAGGCTCAATGCAGCCTATAAGAAGTCAAGCTGTAAATCAAAAGAATCATAGCAGTGTTCCTAAAGAGTTTAACCAGGGAACATTAGCTTTAGTAATTGGTGTATTGTTTGTGATAATAGCAGGTTTGATATTTGCAACAACAACATGGAGGATACTTCCAAGCACTGTAAAAGCAATATTAGTATTATCTGTAACAGGAATATTCTTTGGAGCAAGTATATTTGCTGATAAGAAGTTAAAAATAAAAACTACCAGCAATGCATTTTATATACTAGGTTCTGCATTTACTTTTGTAACAGTAATAGCTTTTGGATATTTTAGAATTTTAGGTGATACTTTAACGCCTGCAGGTACAGATTGTATATGGCTGTATTTTATTGCAGCAACAATTACAGATATAGTACTTTTTTTAGGTGTTAATAAAATAAAAGTTCGCATGTTTTCAATGATTCCATTAATAGGAACAACAATATCAGTAATATTGTGTGTTGGAGGTTTTCATCCAGCCAAGGAAGTTTATGCAATAGTATTAGCTGTTTATGTGATAATTGTTTTATTGAGCAATCAAATAATTAAAAAAATTGAAAACGAATTTATTGATAATATTAAAGAAGTTTATTGGACATACTGCTTGATAAATTTATATGGTGTAAGTGTGTTTGTTTTGACAGCAACAGGTTTTGGTATATTAGGCGGAATAGCCTCTGTCATAATTGCATCAGCACATGTATTTGTTGGAATTAAAGAAGGCAGAGATGAGGTAAGTCCTTATGCATTTACAATATTTGCTGTTGCAGCAGCAGCTAAAATAATAGCTCCTAATGAGTCTAGTGAATGGCTTTATATAGCAAGCACAGCATTATTAATGGTAACCATACTAAGCCAGATTAATGTATTTAGTGAAAAATTTAAAAAAAGCTTTGGTATTATAAATTTAATTACTGGAGTACTTATAATTATTGTAAGCTGCAGTCAAGGTTTTTTTGATGGAAAAGTTACTTTGTCTGAAGTAATTAGTTTAGGAATATTATTAGGTGATATAACTTATTTAGGAATTAAAAGTAAAAGTAAATATATACACATTGTTCATTATATTGTTTTAATTATATTTTCAATTAGTATATCAGTATTTGCAAGTAATAAAGGTATTATTCGCCTGACAATATTAACATTAATTTTGGAATCAGTTTTCATAATATATTATTTTACAAAATGTATATTTAGAAATTCAGAAGCAGATATTATATATAATGTGACAGTTTTCTTAACAATTTTTTCTCTTAATATATTAATTCAATTTAAGAATCCTGATGTTTTGAATTTAAGCTTAGCTGTAATTACAAGTGCTGTATATGCAGCAACTATTTTATTTCAAAGCAGGGAAAACAAATCATATAAATATTTATTTCCATATATTTTGTCAGGAGTAACAGTTCCTTTATGGGAATTAATAAATATAATCCTTAAAAATAATTTTGCAATTAATAATATTAGTTATAGAAGCTTTTTCTTTGGATTCTTTTTATTGTATCTTATATATGATTTATTATTTAAAAAAGAAAACTACATTGCTCTTACAGTTATGGGTATGCTAGTACAATTTATATTATATGTAAAGGGATTTGACCAAACATCATTTTTATTACTGCCATATTCGTTATGCCTTGGAATATATCTAGTAATAAAATCAAAAGATGATAAGAGCAAAGTAAAATTTTTATTAGGTTTAAGTAATTTTCTTTTTGGAGTTCATATTTTGTCATATAAGTTCAGCAGTATATTTATTATCAGCATTATTATTCCAATGGCTTTACTAATTGCAGTATATTTTATTGCAAAATTCATGGATAAACTGGAATATATAAAATGGTATTTTAATATTGCATATTTGACATTAGCTGGTATATTAATGACTATTTTTTATTCATGTAATTTATCAGCGTGGTATTTATTACCATGTATTGTGCTTCTTATATTTGGATATTTTATATCATACTTTACTGAAAAATCACAGCTGCATATAGGTTACTGCTTAATATCATTAGGAATACCTTTTATATTAGTTGATAATTATGGACTTAAATATGATTTTATGCTGCTTATATTAATAATTCAAATTACAGCAGTTATAAGTATCACAAAGTTTTTCTATAAAGTAATAGAATCTAGAGATGAAAATAATAAGAAATTTGATAGAATTGATTGGTATAATATAGTTCAAATTGTTTATATAATTATTATCATTGTTAGTGGAAAACCTTACTACAGATTTTCAGCAATGCTTTTATTAATGGGGTATTTACTGCAGTTTTATGGAGTTTTAGATAAAGTACAAAGGTGTATTTTACTTACTATAGAAGCTTTAATAGCATGTGGTGCATATTGGCTGCAGCCATTTGTAGTATTTCCATCAATAATTTCATTAGAATTAAATCTTATACCTGTAGCTGTAACAGCTTATTCTTTAAAATATATATGGGAAAAATCAAGAACTTTAGAGTTTGTAAGAGTGGTTATATATTGTTTCTGTCTTGGAATTCTGACAATGGATGCAATGTATACTCAAAAAATAGAGGATGCTCTTATTATAGGGATGATATCACTAATAATATTTGCAGTATCGATCATTATTAAAAATAAACTATGGACAAAAATTTCTGGGATTTTGTTAATTTTCTTAAGTATATATTTGACAAGAGGTTTTTGGCTCAGCATAGCATGGTGGGTATATCTTTTAGTTGTTGGCATAGGACTTATAACATTTGCAGCAATTAATGAATTTAAAAAGCGTCAATAAATTAAAAATTATTTTATGGTAATTATAACATTGAGAGGGCAAATTTGCCCTCTCTTTTTGAGTTTAAAAAAAATTTTTTGAAATAAAATATATTATAAATGTGATTAAAAAAGAATTATTAAAATTAAGAAATAAAAGTGAGGTGTATGTTATTGAATTCAAGGAAATTATTGATTAATGTATTATATTTAATTGTTTTAATTTGTTTAGTATTTCAATTTAATAGTATTTTTGCTTTTGGTATGGAGGAAAATAAAACCAGTAAAATTATACTTTTAGACCCTGGTCACGGCGGCAGAGATGGTGGTGCTGTATCTAAAAACGGCACTGTAGAAAAGGATATAAATTTGAAAATAGGTTTAAAATTAAGAGATAAACTAAAAGCACAGGGATATACAGTTTTCATGACAAGAGAAACAGATAAGGGACTATATGATGAAGATGCAAAAAATAAAAAGAAACAAGACCTGGCTAACAGAAATAAAATGAAAAGAGATGTAAATTGTAATATGTTTGTGAGCATACATTTAAATATGTTTCCTAAGCAGAAGTACAAAGGAGGTCAGATTTGGTATACAGAAAATGAGGATAGCAGAAAGCTTGCTCATATTATGCAGGACAAAATTAACAAAGAATTATATTTAAATGATAATAGAGTTGAAAAGCCAGGTTCAAAGCAGTATAGAGTGTTAGAAGGAGATGAAATAATACCTTCAGTAATTGTAGAATGCGGTTTTCTTTCTAATTATGAAGATGAAAAAAAATTGAAAACTTCAGAATATCAGGATAAGGTCGCGGAGGTATTATGTAAAGCTATTGATGAGTTTTATAAAAATTGACAATGGACAATTGACAGTTGAGAATTGAGAGTGGAGAGTGGAGAGTTGCGGTGGATTTTCCTCCGCTTTGCTGAAGAAAATCTTTAAATGGAGTTAATTTTCCTTTGAAAAATTTTAAAGGTAGTTTTGGTTTTTCTGCAGCGATAGCGAAAGAAAAACTTCATTCACTCTCAACTCTCAACTATTCACCATTCACTCTCGATTCCCCACCTATTTTAGTTCAAACTTATGAATTAAACTTTTTCTAAATTTTACTTAACATAATTATCTATATTTGATATACTTAAAAGTATAATAGTATAAGTATGAGTAAATATAATTAGAGGTGTTGTAATTGAGAGAAATTAGTACTAAGGATATAACTGCTGCTGTAAGGAAATTATGTATCGATGCAAATTATTATGTAAATGAGGATATAAAAAAACGTCTTATAGACTCATATAACAATGAACCTTGGCCGATTGCAAAGGATATTCTTGAAAAGATAATTAAGAATGATGAAATTGCAGCTGCTGAAGATATGCCAATGTGTCAGGATACAGGAATGGCTTGTGTTTTTATAGAAATTGGTCAGGAAGTACATATAACAGGCGGAAAGCTTGAGGATGCAGTTAACGAAGGGGTTAAAGAAGGATATAGTGATGGTTATTTAAGAAAATCAGTTGTAAAGGATCCTTTAAGAAGAGTAAATACTGGTGATAATACTCCTGCATTGATTTATTATAATGTTGTTCAAGGTGATAAGTTAAAAATTGTAGTAGCACCTAAAGGTTTTGGTTCAGAAAACATGAGCCAAATTAAAATGCTTAAGCCTTCTGATGGAGAAGAAGGTGTTAAAAGTTTTGTAATCGAAACTGTTAAACAAGCAGGCCCTAATCCATGTCCGCCTATTGTGGTTGGTGTAGGAATAGGTGGAAGCTTTGATAAAAGTGCATATTTAGCTAAAAAAGCATTAACAAGATCTACAGATATAAGAAACGAAGATTCATTTTATGAAAATATGGAAAAAGAACTTTTAGAAAGAATAAATGCTCTTGGTATAGGACCTTCAGGCTTTGGAGGAAGAACTACTGCTTTAGCTGTTAATATAGAAGTTTTACCAACACATATTGCAGGGCTGCCTGTAGCTGTAAATATAAATTGTCATGCTACAAGACATGCAGAAATTATATTATAAGGCAGGAGGATGATTAGATATGGATATAAAATTAGCTACTCCATTAACAAAAGAAAAAGTACAAGGATTAAAAGCTGGTGACAGGGTACTTATAACAGGTACCATTTATACAGCAAGGGATGCAGCACATAAAAGATTAGTAGAACTAATTAACAGCGGCAGAGAGTCAGAAATGCCGATTGATGTTAAAGATGCAATAATATATCATGTTGGACCTACACCAGCAAAACCAGGAAAGCCAATTGGATCAGCAGGACCAACTACAAGTTATAGGATGGATGCATACAGCCCTATTCTTATTGAAAAAGGTTTAAAAGGAATGATTGGAAAAGGGAAAATTGGTAATAATGTAATTGAAGCAATGAAAAAGAATAAAGCGGTATACTTTGGTGCTATAGGCGGAGCAGCTGCATTAATTGCAGAATCTGTAAAAAGTTCTGAATTAATAGCTTATGAAGATCTTGGTTCAGAGGCAGTCAGAAAATTAGAAGTTGAAAATATGCCTGTAGTTGTAGTTATAGATTCAGAAGGTAATAACTTGTATGAGTTAGGACAGAAAAATTATTTAGACAGCATTAAATAATGGTTATAATATAATTTCCTTGGTCACAAAGTATACATAAAGGAGGAAATATGTTTCATAAAGAAAGTTTTATCTTAAGTAAGTTATCTATTAAAACAAAAATTGTAATAGTTATAGTTCTTGTTATAATTTCAATTGGAGTAATTATAAAGGATTCTATAGATAGTAAAGATTACAATAACAATAAAAATATCAATATAAAAAATACAAGTATTTCATCAAAATCAAATTCTGCAAAAGTAAATGATGATAGCAAAAACATAACTAAAAACACATCTTTAGTTTCATCAGATGGACAAAATAAACAGGTAACTGATTCACAGAATGAAAATGAAAAAGAACTTGAACAAAAATATAATGTGGCATTAAATGAATACTATGGTTCTGAAGATAAAAAATCCGATGTAATAAAATTAACAAGTGAAATAATAAACCAAGATGATAAATTTTATAAGGCATATAGCTTAAGAGGTATTGCTACATGTTTTATTAAAATTTCTGATGAAAATTATAAAAAGGGACTTGCAGATATAGATAAGTCTTTACAAATTAAACCCAATTTTGGATATGGACTTTTCTGCAGAGCATTAGCACTAGAACTTTATGGCCATTATGATGATGCTATGAGTGGATATGATAAAGCTTTAACTGCTCTTAAATCAGAAAACAATACAGAATTTACAGCATGGTCTTATTTTGGACAGTCTTCAATTTATGGAAGAAGAGGTGATGTCCAAAATTGTACTAGACTTTTAAAAATATCAATAGATTTGTATCCAAATGCTAAGAATGTAGCTATAGATGAAGAGAATTCAGACTTTAAAAATGTGAAAGATAGTCAGGAATTTCAGAAATTAATAAAATAATATTTTGGAGTGATTTAATTGGACATAGATAATTTGTTTTCATCAGAAAGAATTAATTTCAATCTTATTTCCGCAAATAAAAATGAAATAATTGAAGAGTTAATCCACATGATTTACCTTGATGGTAAAATTACAAATGAAGAAGAATTTAAAAAAGAAGTATTTAAAAGAGAACAGGAATTTTCTACAGGTATTGGTATGGGTATAGCTGTACCACATGCTAAAAGTAAATATGTTAAAGGGGCTTGTATTGCATTTGGAAAGAGTATAAATGGTGTAGAGTTTGGTTCAATTGATAATCTTCCAGCCCATTACATATTTTTAATAGCAGTACCAATAGAATCTAGTGAAATCCACTTAAAAGCGTTAAGTCAGATTACTAGAAAGCTTATGCATGAGGAAATAAGAAATAAATTAATTAAGGTGAATAACTATGATGAATTTATTGAAGTATTAAAATAATTAGAGATTTTTAAAATCTTTTTATGGGGGAGCATTATATTATGAAACTAATTGCTGTTACATCGTGCCCTATGGGTATAGCACATACTTATATGGCAGCTGAAGCTCTTCAGATTGCAGCAGAGAATATGGGGCATAACATTAAAGTAGAAACACATGGTGCTATTGGAGTAGAAAATGAGATTAGCAAAGAAGAAATTTTAGCGGCTGATGCGGTTATTATTTCTGCAGATAAAGCAGTAGATAAATCAAGATTTAATAATAAAGTAATACTTGAAGTGTCTACTCAGGAAGTAATTAAAAATGCAAGAGAAGTAGTAGATAAAGCATTAGATTTAGTTAAAAAGAAAAAAGAAAATGAACAAGCAGCAAAGGAAACACAAAATGTTAAAGAACTTTATAAGCATTTATTGACAGGAATATCTTTTATGGTTCCTTTCGCTATAATAAATGGTATTTTTGCATCGCTGACTCAATTTATTAGGATTTATGGTATAAAAGGTTTTTTTGCAGATATTTTAAATAAAATAAGTTTTAGTGGTATATACCAATTAGAACTTCCTATATTATCTGGATATATAGCTTATTCAATTGCAGATACTTTAGGTATTGCCCCGGGAATAATTTTAGGATATATAATAGGTAAAACGAATCTTGGTATTTTTGGAGCATTAATTTCAGGATTTTTATGCGGATATATTGCAAAAATTTTAAAAAAATACGTTAAGATGCCTAAAAATCTTAATGGTTTGGTACCATCTGTTATAGTACCAATAATAACAACTTTTGCAGCAGCAGTTATATTATTAGGTTTACTAAATGAACCATTGCAATTTATTGATAAAGGAATTATATTTCAGCTTAATTATATTGGAAAAGTAGAGGGAGCATTTCTTGGAATAATATTAGGAGCGATGATGGCATTTGATGCAGGAGGACCTATAAATAAAATAGCTTTCATCTTTGCAGTATCAGCACTTGCAATAGGTCAACAGAAAGAGATGGCAGCAGTGATGGCAGCAGGAATGACTCCGCCAATTGGTATTGGATTAGCAGCATTAATTTTTAAAAATAAATTTTCAGATAAAGAAAAAAAATCAGCTATGCCAGCAATTGTTCTTGGAAGTGCTTTTGTGACTGAAGGAGTAATACCATTCATTAAAATTGATAGTAAAAATACATTACCAGCAATTGTACTTGGTTCTGCTGCATCAGCTTGTTTGTCCATGGTATTTAATTGTACAATGGCTTCCCCATTAGGAGGAATATATGTTTTTATAATTCCTAATGTAGTAGGAAATTTATTATTATATTTAGCAGCAATTGCAGTTGGAGTAATTATAACCGTAATATGTATAGTCATTTTAAAGACTATTAGTAATAATATATCAGGAAGAGTAAGAAGTAATTAAATATAGGTAATAATTTCCTAAAGTGGAGGAGTAATAATGAAGAAAGGAATTGCAGCATCTAAAGGGTATGCTATAGGAAAAGTAGTATTAAAAAATGAAGATGAAATATGTATAACTGAAACGAAAATAGAAAATATTGAAGCAGAAAAGAAGAGATTGAGAAGATCAGTTGAGCTTTCAAAGGAACAGATATTAAAAATCAAACAAAAAACTGAAGACCAGATAGGAAAAGATAAAGCAGAGGTTTTTGAAAGTCATATAATGCTTTTAGAAGATCCAGAATTTATTGGTGCAGTTGAAGAAAATATGACAATTAATAAAATTAATGCAGAAAAATCACTTAAAGATATTATTGAAAGATATGTTCTTATTTTTGAATCAATGAATGATGAATATATGAAAGAAAGAGCTGCAGATGTTAAAGATGTTGGCAAGAGAATCTTAATGAACATTTTAGGGTATGCATCATACCAACCAAATTTTGAAGTGCTTGAGTCAAATTCAGTAATAGTTGCAAGTGAACTTACTCCTTCAGATACAGCCTGTTTAGATAAAGAAAAGGTATCTGCATTTTTAACAGATTTAGGAGGAAGAAATTCGCATAGTGCTATCATGGCAAGAAGTTTGGGAATTCCTGCAGTGGTAGGTTTAGAGGATATAACTTCATTAGTTAAAGATGGTGATTTGGTAATAGTTGACGGCATAAAAGGAGAAGTTATAATTAATCCTTCAGATGAATTAATTAAAGTTTATGAAGAAAATAAAAGAAATTATTTATATGATTTAAAAAAACTTAATAAATTCATCAAAAAGGAGGCTGTTACTAAAGATGGAATAAAGATAGAGATACTTGGGAATATAGGTAAGCCTGAAGAAGCAGAAATTATATTAAAAAACGGCGGCATGGGAATAGGTCTTTTTAGAACTGAATTTTTATATATGGATAGAGATGAAATGCCGTCAGAGGAAGAACAATTTGAATCTTATAGAGATGTAACAGTAAATATGAAGGGCAAACCTGTTATTATTAGAACTTTAGATATAGGAGGAGACAAAAAACTTACATACCTGCCTATGATAGAAGAAAGCAATCCATTTTTAGGATACAGAGCTATAAGAATATGTTTAGAAAGAAAAGATATATTTAAGATGCAGCTCAGAGCTCTTTTAAGAGCATCAGTTTTTGGCAATTTGAAAATAATGTTTCCTATGATAGCTACTTTAGATGAATTTTTGCAGGGAAAATATATTTTAGAAGAATGTATGAATGAACTTAGATTAGAAGGAAAAGCATTTAATGAAAAAATTGAAGTTGGTATGATGGTTGAGATACCTTCAGCTGCACTCATGGCAGATGAATTTGCAAAATATGTAGATTTCTTTAGTATTGGTACAAATGATTTAATTCAATATACACTTGCTGCCGATAGGATGAATTCTAAGGTTTCATATTTATATGATTGTATGAATCCTGCAGTATTGAAACTCATTGAAATGGTTATTAATGCAGCACATAAAAATGGAAAATGGTGTGGGATGTGCGGAGAAATGGCAGGAAATGAAGAAGCTATTCCTATATTATTAAAACTTGGACTTGATGAGTTTTCAATGTCACCAACAGCTATTTTAAAGGCGAAACAAACAATATTTGATAATTAATCTACTATCCTAGGTCACAAAGTTCCAATAAATTTTTGAAAGAAGCTTCACTTCGCTATCATTAGAAATTAATTGGAACTAAATGTGACAAGGAAAGTATAGTTAGAGGATGATTTTATGAATAAATCAACTAAGCTGTATAAGAAAGCAATGGATTCCTATTACAAGGGTAATATAGACATAGCTATTGAACAATGTGAGCAGAGCATTTCAGAAAATAACTCAAACGGGTCTTCAATTAATCTTAAAGGACTGCTTTATTATTTTAAAGGTGAATTGGATAATGCTCAAACTTTGTGGAAAATGAACTATAAAGTAAACAATGATGAAATTTCTGCAAAGTATTATGAAAGCAGTAAAAATGATTTAGAAAAACTACAATTGTATGTTAAGGCAAGAAAATTGATAAATGCTTTAAGAATTGATGATGCTTTAAATCTACTATACATATGTAAAGAGAGCGATTTTAATTCTATACAGGTAAATAACAGTATGGCTGAATGTTTTATAAAAAAAGGTGCATATGAAAAAGCTATTGAATGTATAAATAAAGTATTAGAATTAGATAAAAAAAATGATACTGCACTTAAAAATAAAAAGACATTAGCAAATTTTGGACTTACACAAAAAAGAAATTATAAGAATACCCCTAAAATTACTGCTGCAATTTTTCTGGTTTTAATTTTTTCTCTGATTTTAGTTTTTGTATATAACAGTAGAGCATCATTATTTATGAAATTTCAAAAAAATACAGCTGATAAAACATTAAGTGAAAAAAAATCTAATAAAGCATTAATCACAAAACATCAAACAGCAATTTCACCATCAAGTAAGGTTTTACCAACTATTACAGTATCAGATTCTAAAGCTGTTTTACCAACAGTAACAATTTCAGAGACTAAAGATACTGAAAGTTTTCCATCAGCAGATGTTAAGAAAAGTATTGAAGCAAAAGATTATGATAAGCTTTATGAGTATGTTGATAAATGGCAGAATAAAACTTTAGCAATAGACGATAAATCAGTATTAAATGCTGCTTTAGATAATTTAAAGAGTGATGGAGTGCAGTATTACTACAAAAAGGGTTCAACATTAGCAATAAATAAAGATTATAAAAATGCTATGGATAGTTTATTTAAAGCATATAAATATGGCATAGAAAGCTATTTGTATCCTCATATTTTATACTTTCTTGGTTTTACAGAGCAAAACCTTAATGAAATTGAGTTATCAATGAATTATTTTGAAGAGTATGACAGCAAATATCCGAGTGGAAACTATGAAGAAGCTGTTTTATATCAATTAGCATTAATGAATAAAGACATAAATACAGATAAGTCGAAAAAATACGCAAATAAACTTAAAGTGAACTATCCAAAGTCAATTTATAATAATGATAAAATAAAACAAATTTTAACAATGTAGAAAATTAAAAAATAAGGAACAGCTTTAAAATCAGCTGTTCCTTATTTTTAATTAGCCACAAAGAATACATGATGCCCTATGTTTTTTACATTTTCTTTATTTATATTGTTCATCCATGAGGATGTAGCGGTCTTTGGATTATAGAAGAATACAGCTTTTTCGGTTGGGTCATTTCCTTTTAAAGCATCCAAAACAGCTGAATAACAGCTAGAATCTGGAACAATTGAAATTTTTCCATTTGTTACACATGAAAATGCATCTTTTTGTTTTATTACCTCTTCAACTGTTTTAGGAAATCCAGGACTTTTAAGTCTATTTAGTATTACTGAAGCTACAGCAACCTTGCCTTCGTAAGGTTCACCTTGACTTTCAGCATAAACTACTTGTGCCATTAAATACACATCCTCATCTTTTAAATATAAGTCTCTGTTATTTCCTGCAAAAACTTGTGTAGCGGCTAACTTTTCATTATATAGCTTACAATCAGAGTCAGAAGCAGTGTAAGCTTCTACTTTAATATAAGGTAATATAATGAAAAAACATAGAAACAATAGTGCTAACGATTTTTTCATTTTAATTCCTCCCTTTTATAAGCGAGGTTAGCTGACGGGTTCGGTAAAGGCATAACCTACGTAAAAACGATTCACCCCAATTGACTGGTTTCCCCGCATTAAAAAAATTATTTTTCAGCACGATTGTTAGTGTATCCTATGATATAAAAAATAATTCATATTTTTTATAAATTTTTAGTTAATATTAGATTTTGAGAAAAATATAATATTATATATTATACTTTCCTCA
>JAUZPN010000033.1 GCA_030705885.1 Bacillota bacterium
CAGATTTTTAAAAAAATGCAAGAGGTTTTAAAAAAAATTTTTTTTAAATAGTATAGCCATACTAAATCACAAAATCCCACTAAATTATAAATAAAGCTTATGCTGATATCATTTATAATTTAGCTGGATTAAATATTACTAAGTAAATTATATTCTAAAAATGTTAAATTTATTTATTATTTTTTCTCAAAACATTCAATTAAAATGTAATAAACAACTAATTTTGTGTTGGTTTCATTGTTGGAAATAAAAGAACATCTCTAATAGAAAATGAATTAGTAAGAAGCATTATTAATCTATCAACACCAATTCCTAAACCTCCAGTAGGCGGCATACCTATTTCAAGAGCATTCATAAATTCCTCATCAATAACATAAGCTTCATCGTCTCCAAGTTCTCTTTCTTTTGACTGCTGCGTAAATCTTTCCCTTTGAACTATAGGATCATTTAGTTCTGAATAAGCATTACACAATTCCCTTCCATAAATAAAACCTTCAAATCTTTCTGTGAAAGCAGGATTTCCTCTCTTTTTCTTTGTAAGAGGTGATATCTCTACAGGATAATCACAAAGGAAGGTTGGCTGAATTAACTTATCTTCAACATATTCTTCAAACAATGCGTTAAGTATATCTGCTTTAGTACAATCTTTAATTTCCTTTTTAAATTGAAGGTGTTTTTCTGATGCAATTTTCTGTGCTTCTTCATCTGAAGCAATTTGATTAAAATCTATACCAGCATATTCTTTAACTGCATCTATCATAGTAAGTCTTCTCCAAGGAGGCGTAAAATCTATTTCTGTACCTTGATAATCTATTTTTGTTGTACCATGAATCTTTTGACAAACATAAGCAGCTAGATTCTCCATTATTTCCATCATATCATTATAATCTGCATAAGCTTCATACAATTCTATCATTGTAAATTCAGGATTATGCCTTATATCTATTCCTTCATTTCTGAAGTTTTTGCCCATATCATAAACCTTTTCAAAGCCGCCCACTATAAGTCTCTTTAAATACAACTCTGTTGCAATTCTAAGATACATATTAATATCTAATGCATTATGATGAGTAGTAAAAGGCCTGGCTGCTGCTCCTCCTGCTATTGGTGATAATATTGGAGTTTCAACCTCAAGGTATCCTCTGTTATCAAGAAATTCTCTTATATATCTTATAATAGCTGTTCTTTTCATGAAAACATCTCTAACATCAGCATTCATTACTAAGTCAACTTCTCTTTGTCTATATCTTAAATCTGGATCTTTAAGTCCATGCCACTTTTCAGGAAGTGGTTTTAGTGACTTACTTATAAGCTGAAAGTCAGTAATATGTAGAGATATTTCCTCAGTTTTAGTTTTAAAAACTCTTCCAGTAACACTTATAAAATCTCCAATATCAAAAGTTTTATATTCCTTTAGTTTCTCTTCTCCAACATCATCAATTCTAATGTATAATTGTATTTTGCCATATCTATCATGAACATCAGAAAACCCTGCTTTACCTTGAACTCTTTTTGACATAAGTCTTCCTGCTACAGTAACTTCAGTACCTTCAAGAGTATCATAGTTATCTTTTACTTCTTTTGATGTATGTGTCCTATTTACTTTGTACACATCAAAGGGATCTTTTCCTTGTTTCTGCAGCTCTGCAAGTTTTCGTCTTCTTAACAATACTTGTTCATTGTATTTGGCTTCCAGTTCCTTAACACTCTTTTCTTCGTTTGCCATTTATAAAAAAAACCTCCTGTTTACTTAGTACACCCAGTAGCCAGCATATTTAAACTCTTCTAATTTGCAATATTTCAAACTTGCTGATTCCATCTGGTACTGGTACTTCAACAATTTGACCAACTTTTTTGCCCATTAATGCATTTCCTACAGGCGACTCATTAGATATTTTAAAATTCATTGGATCTGCTTCTGCTGACCCTACTATAGTATACTCTACTTCCTCATCAAAATCAAAATCTTTTAACTTTACTATTGCTCCTACATTAACTGCATCTGTAGAAACCTCACTCTCATCAATTACAGAAGCATTTTTAAGCATTGACTCAAGCTGTAGTATCCTTCCTTCTACAAAGGCTTGTTCATTCTTAGCTTCATCATATTCGGCGTTTTCGCTAAGGTCTCCAAAGGACAGTGCAACTTTAATTTTTTCAGTTATCTCTTTTCTTTTTGTTGTTTTAAGATATTCTAATTCTTCTTCTAATTTTTTAATGCCATCATAAGTCATAACATATTTTTTTTCGCTCATATTATTCTCTCCTCAAAGTTATACTATCCTAGGTCACAAAGTTCCAATAAATTTCCAAAAGAAGCTTCTCCTCGCTATCATTCACAAATTAATTGGAACTAAAAGTGCCCAAGGAAAGTATAGTAATAAATTAAAATATACCTTCTTATACTATCCACGGTTACAACTTTCAAGTTAATTTATGAAAGAATTTTAAACTCGCTGAATTCACAAATTAATTGTGACTAAATGTGACCGAGGAAAGTATATATAACGCAAAAAATTTTCACAGCTTATTCGGTGAAATTCAATAATTTTATTGTTATATAATAGTAATTATATACTGGCTAAATCCAAAATATTAATATAATTTTATTTTAAATCTAACATTTTCTTTTAAACCATTTAAGATATTATAAAACAGGCATGATATAATGTCAACATAAACAAATTGAAATAATTAACATTTAGTTATAAAACCTTTACTAAGTTCTCTTGGTTAAAAAGATTTCTTATATTCCTCAAGAATACTTATTACTTTTTCAGAATTTTTTTCAACATTAACCAAATTTTTAACCTCAGTGCAATTTTTCATTCCCTTGATATACCAGCCAATATGTTTTCTCATTTCAAGCACTGATTTACCCTCGCCAAAATAATATATTGCAGTTTTAATATGTTTTATACACATATCTATTCTTTCTGAATCTGTTGGAAACCTTACTGGTTTATTCTGAAAATAATCATTTATTTCTCTAAAAATCCATGGATTCCCCAAGGCTCCTCTAGCTACCATAATTCCATCACAGCCAGTTAAATCTTTTATTTTTACAGCATCCTCTACAGTAAAAATATCTCCATTTCCTATAACCGGAATAGAAACTGCCTGCTTCACACTTTTAATTATATTCCAATCAGCTTTTCCTTCATACATCTGTTCTCTTGTTCTTCCATGAACTGTTATAGCATCTGCACCTGCCTGCTCTAGTTCTTTAGCAAATTCCACAGCATTAATACTCAAATGATTAAATCCCTTTCTAAATTTAACTGTAACAGGTTTTTTAGACACCTTCTTAACTTCCTTTACAATTTCTGATGCAAGCTTAGGATTTTTCATAAGTGCCGAACCCTCACCATTTTTAACAATTTTAGGTACAGGGCATCCCATATTTATATCAATTAAACAAAAGTTATCATCATCATTAAAAAAATCACAAGCTTTTGCCATAATAACTGGGTCACTTCCAAAAATCTGCACTGCAACAGGAGCTTCAATTTTACTAACCTGAAGCATTCTTTCAGTATTTCCGCCTTTATAGAACAATCCCTTTGCACTAATCATTTCTGTAAAAACCAAGCCGCAGCCCATTTCCTTGCAAAATCCTCTAAAAGCAATATCAGTAACTCCTGCTAATGGTGCCAGAAAAATATTATTATCAAAATTTAAATCCCCTATTTTCATATTTACCACCTATGTCATTTATGAATTTTTTAACAAAATAGATTGCTCTCAGCTTCAAAGACCACTAAATTTCTAAAAGGAGCTTCCTTATGCTATCATTTATAAATTTAGTGGAACTAAATGTGATGAAGAAAATATACTTATGCTTTGTTTTTTTCATAAATAATCCGAAGCCCTTCTAATGTTAAAAAAGGCTCAATTTTATTTATATGTTTAGATTCTGAACTTATAAGCTTTGAAAGTCCTCCTGTAGCGACTACATAGGGTTCACTTTGTCCAAGTTCTATCATTTCTTCTTTCATTTTAGTTATAATATAATCAATTTGACCAACATAACCAAAAAAAATACCAGCCTGCATACTTGTAACTGTATTTTTGCATATTACTGATAACGGCTTAATTATTTCAACTCTTGGAAGTTTTGCAGCCCTTTGCACGAGTGCATCTGAAGCTATTTTTATCCCAGGACATATACATCCTCCAAGATAGTTCCCTTCTTTAGTAATAGAACAAAATGTAGTAGCAGTTCCTAAATCAATTACTATAAGAGAATGCTTATAAATTTCGTGTGCTGCAACAGCATTAACTATCCTATCTGCACCAACTTCCTTAGGATTATCATACTTTATATTAATTCCAGTCTTAACTCCAGGACCTACCATTATAGGATCTATTTCAAAATATTTTCTTATCATATGTTCCAAAGAATACATAATATTTGGAACAACTGAAGAAATTATTACACCCTCTACATCAGATATATCTAGTTTTGCATTTAAAAACAATTGAATAACCTGTACCCCATATTCGTCTGCTGTTCTATTAGAATCTGTTGATAACCTCCAGTCTGCAATCAATTCTTTATTCTTATATATTCCAAGAACAATATTAGTATTTCCAACATCCATAACTAAAAGCAACGGAAATTCCTCCTCTGAATCATAAAATCACTGAATTTTATTAATCATTGTTATAAGTTTATCAATTCAATTCTAACAATAAAGACTTTTTTGTCAAGTATATTTTTATACTATACTTAATTATAAAATAACTTGTCACTATTTTCATCTATGGTTGTACTGTAATAAGCATGGGTGGTTAATTCGTAATTTGATTTTCAACTCTCCATTGAACAAAATGCTATGCATTTTGTGATTAAGAACAGCATAAAAATTTTTTTTATTTACACATTTTATAAAAAATTTGTTAATACTTATAAATATCTATACTTATGTATTGAAATAAGATTAAGCAGTTATTATAATATAATTATATAGACTGTTTAAAACTAATATTAAAGTTAAATCACAATTGAGAGGGGGTTTTATATTAATGAGCCATCGGTTAAACCATACCCGTAAAACGGTTGGAATTATAATTAATTCCATTGATAGTTTTTCTAGTTTTCACATTTTAGCTGGTCTTTCTAAAGTAGCTGAAGTAAAAGATCTAAATCTTTTATTCTTTGTAAGCTCTAACTTAGATAGAGACATTAGAACAAAAATACAGATGGATATTATTTATTCTAATGTGAAAGCTAAAAGATTTGATGCTTTGATTATATGGTCTCCCTCATTGACTAATTATATTAACATTAACGAACATGAAGGTTTTATGAAAATTTGCAATAAAATTCCTGTAGTTTGCGTTGGAACTCCAATAAATGAAGTCACCAGCATTACTTTTGATAACAGATTTAATATGGTTCAATTAATGGATCACTTAATTAACCACCATAAATATAGCAGAATTGCTTTTATATATGATTCTTCAAACTCAGATGCAAAGGAAAGATTCCAAGCATATAAGGAATCATTATTAAATCACAATATTCCTTTAGATAATAACTTAATTGTTAATTGTGATTTTGCTAATCAAACTATTTTTACATGTATAAACGAATTGATTAAAAATAATGCATCTCTGCCTCAGGCTATTGTAGCAGCAAATGATGAAATAGCACTAACTGTATATCAATATTTAAAACAATTAGGTTATGAAATAGGAAAGGATATTGCATTAACAGGCTTTGATAATATAAGATCTGCAAAATATTTTTATCCTCCTATTACTACTATAAATCAACCTTTTTTTAATATATCAGTAGAATCTATGGAATTAATTTCTGATATGCTTGACGGCTTGACTGTACCAAAAAATAACATTATTAAAGGTGAATTAATTATTAGAGAATCCTGCGGCTGCCTGCCAAAAAATTCAGAAAAATATATTAGTTCAATTAAAATTAATCAATCTAAAGATTTACTTTCTTCTGATAAATTTGAAGATTTTGAAAAGACCATTAGAAGCAATGAAGAATTAATTATAAGGGAAACAATGAGTGCTCTTAAAATAATAGAAAATCAAAAAGCTGCATGCAGAGTTTTCATATATAATTTATTAAACTCATTTTTAGAAGATATATCAGAACAAAACAAAAATAATAAATTCATAACTACTTTAAACGGTATATTAAAATATTGTATCATCTTAATAGGTCATGATTGCTGTTTTGTAGATGCGCTAAATACCTTTCGCAGCTTAATAATAAAGATGACATTAGATTATAAAGTGTTAAATTTATGTAATGATTTATTATATAATGCCTCCATTCTTTTAGGAGATACTATGCTTAAGAAAGAAATAATGAATGAATACAGACAAATTAAAATTCACAGAGATTCTCGTGATCTTTTACAAAATTATAATTCTGCTATTAGTGCTGAAGAATTTATATCCTCTATAAAAGCTGCTATGTCCTGTTATGAAATAAGCCAATGCTACTTGTGTTATTTTGATAATCCCATTACAAATATAAATGATAATAATTTATATTTTCCAAACAAAATAAATCTACAAAAGGTTGATAATGAATGTAACTCTTGTGAAACATCTTCTTTTGACCCAGATATTATACTGCCAGATAAATATTTTCACCAGCAAAGGAGGCAGGAATTAATTTTAATGCCTTTATTTACAAAAGACTCACTATTTGGATATATAGTTTTTGAAAAAAGCAGCTCTGATGGTTTTCTTTTTGAAACCTTCCGTTCTCAAGTAAGTAACACATTAAAGTTTAGAAATCTATTAGATGAACGTATAAAAGCAGAGGAAGAATTAAATTTAGCCGTAACCGACCTTGAAAAACTAAATGGTGAATTAAGAAGTAAATATGTAATTGATGAACTTACTGGACTGCTAAATCGAAGAGGTTTTATGATACATGGAGGTAATCTATATAATTATTCTGTGGAAAACCAAAGCAATTTTACACTCTTGTTTGGTGACTTAGATGGACTAAAAATAATAAATGATACTTTTGGTCACAAAGAAGGCGATTATGCTCTCACAACAACAGCTAAACTGTTAGATTCATGTATGGAAAATAACGATATAGTGGCTCGTTTAGGAGGAGATGAATTTACTATTTTATCACCAAATAAATCCACTATTGAAGAAGTAAACGAATTAATAAATAAAATTACTTCTGCTTTTAATGATTACAATTCTTATAGTTCTAAACCATATGAAGTACAAATAAGTTTTGGTTTCTCCATTTACTCTCCAGAACTTAATACAACTTTTGAATCTATAATAGAGGATGCTGATAAAAAGCTTTATGAAGTTAAGAAAAAAAGAAAAGGACTGATAATCACAAAAAATATAATTAATGCTACTTAATTATATTTTTTGATCAATGATAGTTTAAAGAGGCAAGGCTTTACACCTTACCTCTTTATTTTTCTGCATTTTATTAAAATAGTCCAACTATCTTACCATTTTCTTCAATATCCATTTTCTCTGCAGCAGGAATTTTTGGAAGACCTGGCATAGTCATTATATCTCCAGTTAAAGCGACTATAAATCCAGCACCATTTGAAAGTCTTATTTCCTTCACTGTTATTGTAAATCCTTCTGGTTTTCCTAATAAAGCAGGATTATCAGAAAGCGAGTACTGAGTCTTTGCTACACAAATAGGCAGTTTGTCCAGTCCTATTTTTTCAATCTCTGCAATCTGCTTTTCTGCACCAGCTGAATAAATAACATCACTTGCTCCATATATCTCCTTAGCAATAGTTAAAATTTTCTCTTTGATTTTTAATTTCTCATCATATATGCATTTAAAATCACTTTTTTCACTTTCAAGTGTATGTAGAACCTTTTTTGCAAGTTCCATTCCTCCTTCAGATCCCTTTGCCCAAACTTCTGTAAGGGCAGCTTTAACTCCAAGCTTATTACAAAAGTCTTCAATAAATTTAAGTTCTTCTTCTGAATCTGAAACAAATCGGTTTATTGCAACCACTACTGGTAAACCATATTTCTTTATGTTTTCAATATGTTTTTCTAGATTCTTAATTCCAACAGCCAACTTTTCAACATCTTGTATACTTAGTTTATCTTTTGCTGCTCCTCCATGATGTTTTAGTGCTCTTACTGTAGCAACAATTACAACACAATCAGGCTTTAATTCTCCTAATCTGCATTTAATATCAAGAAATTTTTCTGCTCCTAGATCTGCACCAAAACCTGCTTCTGTAACAACATAATTTCCAAGCTTTAATGCTGTTCTTGTTGCAAGCAGACTATTGCATCCATGAGCTATATTTGCAAAGGGACCTCCATGAATAATTGCAGGATTATTCTCTAAAGTCTGCACAAGATTTGGTTTTATAGCGTCCTTCATTAAAAGTGCCATAGCTCCATCCACATTTAAATCCTTACAATAAACTGGATCTCCATCAAGATTATAAGCCACAAGAATCTTACCCATTTTTTGTTTCAAATCCATTAAACTTTTGGAAAGACAAAGAATTGCCATTATTTCTGATGCGACAGTAATCATAAATCCATCTTCTCTTACAAATCCATTAGCTTTACCACCCATACCAACTACTATATTTCTTAAAGCTCTATCATTCATATCCATAACTCTTTTAAATATTATTTTTCTAGAGTCAATTTTTAAAGCATTCCCCTGATGTATATGATTATCAATAGCTGCTGCTAAAAGATTGTTTGTACAAGTTATAGCATGCATATCACCTGTAAAATGAAGGTTTATATCTTCCATAGGCACTACTTGTGCATATCCGCCTCCAGCAGCTCCCCCCTTAATTCCAAAAACCGGACCTAAAGATGGCTCTCTGAGTGCAATTACAGCTTTTTTGCCAAGCTTACAAAGTGCCTCACTAAGTCCAACTGTAACTGTAGATTTTCCTTCTCCTGCAGGAGTTGGATTTATAGCTGTAACTAAAATCAATTTTCCATCTTTCTTATTTTTATTTTTCTCTAATATGTCTAATGATATTTTGCATTTATATTTTCCATATAAATCAATATCATCCTCTGTAAGTCCAAGCTTTTCAGCAATTTTAGTTATCTTTTCCATTTTAGCACTTTGTGCAATTTCAATATCATTTTTCAATTATATATCCCTCCAATGTTTATCATTTTAGAATAATTTAATTATACTATCCTTGGTCACAAAGTTCAAATAAATGCCGCCAATGAAAGTATAAAAATAACCTATGCACCAAGCATAGGTTATTTTCAGTAATATATAGAATTAGCTGTTTTGAAAAATATCTTCAAATTCTGATGCTTCAAGTTTTTCTTTTTCAAGAAGTGCTTGAGCAACGCCATGAAGTTTACCTAAATTCTCATTTAGAAGTTTCTGAGCTTTCATATAAGCTTCATCAATAAATCTTCTAACTTCACTATCAATTCTTGCAGCAACTTCTTCACTGAAGTTTCGATTTCTTCCTAAATCTCTTCCTAAAAACACCTCATCTTGATCAGTTCCAAAAGATATAGGTCCAAGCTCATCACTCATACCAAATTCCATAACCATTTTTCTTGCTATGGAAGTTGCTCTTTCAATATCATTTTTTGCTCCAGTACTAATATCACCAATGATTAATTTTTCAGCAACTCTTCCACCTAATAAACCAGTCATTTCATCTTCCAGCTTTCCCTTTGAAGTAGTAGTTCTATCTTCTTCAGGCAGATTCATGGTATAACCGCCAGCCATTCCTCTTGGAATAATACTTATTTCATGTACTGGATCTGCATTTGGAAGCAATTTCATTACAACTGCATGACCTGCTTCATGATATGCAGTAAGCTTTCTATCCTTTTCACTGATTACTCTGCTCTTCTTTTCAGGTCCTGCTATTATTCTTGTAATAGCTTCTTCTAATTCCTTCATACCAATTTCTTTTTTATTATTTCTAACTGCCAAAAGGGCAGCTTCATTCATTAGATTTTCAAGATCCGCTCCTGTAAATCCTGGAGTTCTTTTTGCTAAAACATCAAGCTTTATATCTTTAGCTAAAGGTTTATTATCTGAGTGAACCTTTAAAACTGCTTCTCTGCCTTTAACATCAGGAGCTGGAACTAGTATTTGTCTATCAAATCTTCCTGGTCTTAAAAGTGCATGATCCAATATATCTGGTCTATTAGTAGCAGCCAAAATTATAACGCCTTCATTTATTCCAAACCCATCCATTTCAACCAACAGTTGATTTAGAGTCTGCTCTCTTTCATCATGTCCTCCACCCAGTCCAGCTCCTCTTTGTCTTCCAACTGCATCAATTTCATCTATAAATACAATACAAGGAGCATTTTTCTTTGCCTGTTCAAACAAATCTCTAACTCTTGATGCACCAACTCCAACAAACATCTCAACAAAATCTGATCCTGATATAGTAAAAAATGGTCTTCCTGCTTCTCCTGCAACTGCCTTTGCAAACAAAGTCTTACCAGTTCCTGGAGGTCCAACAAGTAATATTCCTTTAGGAATTCTTGCACCCATATCCATATATTTTTTAGGCTGCTTTAAGAACTCAACTACTTCTGCAAGCTCTTCTTTCTCTTCCTCTGCACCTGCTACATCTTTAAATGTAATTTTCTTTTTCTCATCAACCACCATTTTAGCTCGGCTTTTACCAAAATTCATTACTCCACGATTTCCGCCGCCTCCTTGTGACTGCTGCATAAGCATAACAGCAAAGAAAGCAAGCATTACAAAAAGAAGTATTGTTGGTATTGCCTGTACCCATAAAGGTACGCTGAGTGGTTTGTCATAAATTTCTTTTACAACACCTGTTTTGTCAGGATTATCATGTATATACTGAAACAATCTTTCTGAAGGCACAACAGTTTCAAATTTAGTATTATCAGATAATGTACCTTGAACAGTCATATTATCATCTTTAACTTCAAAACTAGTAACTTTTTGTTCCTGCCAGTTCTTCTGAAAATCACTAAAACTAACAACATTATTATGGTTATAGGAATTATTATAAAGAAAAACTGCTAAAATTATCGCTATAAGAACTGCTATCCATAGTATTGAATTTGAAATTTTTTTCAATTATGTAGGCTCCCCTCTCTTTTAAAATTATATCCTTCTATTTATTATTTACATACAAAAACAAACTTTATTAATACTCTTTCATATTTAGAAATTGTATCATAACAAAAATTAGTTTACAATAGTATGTATGAAATTATTAATCGACTTTTAATATTTTTATTTAATTTCCAAGGAAATTAATATTATAGCATATATTTATTTATATATTTCTTCTTTTAATATGCCTATATAAGGCAGATTTCTGTATTTCTCTGCATAATCAAGTCCATATCCAACCAAAAATTCATTAGGTGATGTAAAACCGATATATTCCGCATAAACATCTGCCTTCCTCTTTTCTGGTTTATCCATTAAGCATATTATTTTTATGCTATCAGGTTTTCTTGATGCTAAATATTCCTTTAGATATTTTAATGTAATTCCTGTATCAATAATATCTTCAACTATAAGCACATCTTTTCCTATAATCTGATGATCTAAATCTTTAAGTATTCTTACAACTCCAGAAGAAGATGCTGAGTTTCCATAACTAGATACTGCCATAAAGTCCATGCTGCAAGGTAAATCTATTTCTTTCATAAGATCTGCCATAAACATTACACATCCTTTAAGTACTCCTACTAGAACTAAATTCTTATTCTTATAATCATTTGTTATTTGAATTCCTAATTCTTTTACTCTTTTTCTTATATCTTCTTCTTTAAGTAAAACTTCTTTTATATCTTCCATCATATCAGCTGTTCCCCTCTTCTATACTTATCTCCAATATATTTTTTGTTTCATTATTAACTTTAAATTTATTGCTTATTTGATATCCTACAACCCAAGCAATCTCATTTTCAAAACAAATAAGAGGAATTTTATCCCTTTCTTCTTTAGGAACCTTCAAATCAATAAATAAATCTTTTAACTTTTTACTTCCTGTCATACCTATTGGAGTAAATCTATCACCTTCTCTTCTAAATCTCAAAATAATGATATCTTTTATCTTATCAGCATCAAAATACTTCGTTAATCCATTAGTTTTGAAGTCTGTTATTTCATTACGTTTAATGTTTCTTAATTGAATTTTAAGTCCTAAACTATCAATATTATTATTGTCATTTTTTAAAATATATGAACTTTTATATATATCCTTGCATATCTTATTTTTATTATTATCATATATGATAATATCACCATAATTATTATATGCCTGAAGATTTCCAGGTAATGATACTTTTTTACCTGTATTGTTTTTCTGAATATTTATTATATCATAAATATGAACCTTTTCAAGATTATTTAAATCACCTTTTACTCCTAAAATAGCTCTTCTTATTATCCTAGTTAAAATTGCTTCTTCTTCTAAAAAAATTCTCTTATATATTATAACCTTTCCTCTATCATTTTCACAATAGTTTTTATATTTTTTCTCAGCTAAACTATCTAAATATTCATTATCTTTTCGGATAGTATCAGCCAATCTGGAAAGAGTACTTACTATATCATTATTAAAATTAGTTTTTATGTATGGAACAAGCTCAAGTCTAACCTTATTTCTAGCATAAATATTTTCAAAATTAGTTTTATCAGTTCTATATTTTATTTCATTTAGAGCACAGTATTGTTCAATCTCTTCTCTCTTAATATTAATAAGCGGCCTTACATATATATTATCTCTTACGGGCTTAATACCTGTAAGTCCTTCCATTCCAGAACCTCTCATAATATGCATCAGTAAAGTTTCTGCTTGATCATTAGCATTATGTGCTAATGCTATTTTCTGTGCATTTATCTTCTCTTTAATAAAATTAAAAAAAGTATATCTTGCCTCTCTTCCAGCACTTTCAGAGGATATTCCCAGTTCTTCTGCAAGCTTATTAATGTCAACTTTTTTAATATATACTTCTATATCATTTTTTATACAGAAGTCTTCAACAAAGGCTTCATCTTCATCTGAATCTTTACCTCGAAGACAATGATTTATATGTGCCACTGCAATAGTTATCTTAAGTTGATCCTTAACTTCATATAATATATTTAGTAAACTCATAGAATCTGCACCACCAGATACAGCCACTATTACTTTATCACCAATACTAAACATCGAATTATCTCTAATAGTCTGCAAAACCTTATCCTTCAAAATATATCACTCCTGAAAAACGCTCTTTTAAACACGTTCATTATAACATAAATAATTCACCCTTACCATAAAAGTAGAAACTTTCTTAGATTAATAAAACCTTAAATTAAAATTTCTAAATAACCATCCATGCTGATTACAGCACAACCATAAATGAAAATAGTGACAAGCTATTTTCTAACTAAAAACAATAAGAGAGTACAAGCCTCTCTTATATATTTAATATAAACTATATACCTTTGATATAATAACTGTCATATCATCTTTTGCCTTACCACCTCCTAATTGGATAGCTTTATTAATTAATTCAGTACATAATTCTTTATTATTATGATTATTTGAATTTTTTAAAAACTCTGTTACCCAATCATCTTTTCCAGCAGAATCATTATTATAATCTAATACTCCATCACTTATCATTATAATAAAATCACCATTTTTAACTTTTTTTTCAGTAACTTCAACATCTGGTTTATCAAGCACTCCAATTGGAAGAGTTTTAGATTTTATCACCTCTACTTTATCCCCCGATTTTATAAAACTTGTAACTCCTCCTACTTTCATAAATTCTATATTACCTGTATATAAATCAATACAGCTCAAATCTACTGTAGAAAATTTTTCATCTGAAGAAAACTTTAATGTCATAATAGAATTTACCGTATTTATTGCTGTTTCTTTACTAAACCCTGACTTTGTAAACTTTTCAATAAGCTCAATTACAGCCGTACTCTCCTGACCTGCCTGTGGTCCGGAGCCCATTCCATCACTAATAATAGTAATATAATTTCCATCTGCCAGCTTTCCAAATGTATAACTGTCACCATTATACTTTTCTCCATCCTTGCAGCATCTTTCAACATAAGAAGATATATGAAATTTAGGTGCTTCTTCAAAAGTAATATTACATTTATTTGTCTCTGGATTAATACTGCATCCCTCATCACTTACACACATGCACCTTTTAAGTACCTCATTAAGCAGTGGAAGAACTTCTTTTACACATAACTGTGTTCCTCCGCAGGCACTCATAGATAATTTAACTATAAGCCTGTCATTTTTATTTTCATAGCATACTACATCACTATAAGCAATCCTTTTTTTATCTAATATTCTTCTAATTAACCCTTCAGCCTCACTATTAAATTTTGTATTTACATTAAACTCATCAACAATTTCATTTATAGATCCAGCCATATTATTTATTTGACCAGCTAATAGTTCTCTCCCTTCACTTAATCTATTTCTCCACATCTCACCAATAACATATTCATTAACTATTTCTTCAGTATTTTTTATAAGCATACTTTTCATTATACATTTTCTTTCAATTTCATTAGGAACTATTCTCTTGTTTTCTTGATAATTTCTAATTAATTCTTCAAAAGCTGAATAAGTAAAGAAAGATTCTCTTTTCCAGCATATACAATTCAAATTACAATTGTCACATACCCTATCTGCTAAATTTTCTATAAGGGACATACTTTTATTTTTCATTGTTAATTTTTCGTTATCAACTAAATTTTCTAATATGTTAGACATATTAAAAAGCACTGATGAAAAGCTGGTTAGCTTTCCAACAAATATATTTTTAATTTTTTCTCCATAATTTTCATTCATAACAGCCTGTTTCTTCTCAAAATCAAGTTCCAAAGCAAGCTTGTTATATACCTTATGCGGCAGTGCAAGAAAAACAATAAGTCCAACACCTGCTTCCATGAAGCTTGGCTGCTTTATATTATGAGAATATATTAATATAATACAAAAAGCCACTGTAAATGCAACACTGCTAAGTATCTTTCCTGTTCCTTTAAACACTCCTATTATAAGACCACACAAACCATAAATACTGATTAAAAGCAGCATATTATTTGTAGACATACCCATTATAACTCCTAGTGCAACGCCAACTGATGAACCTATAGCACTTCCCTTTATATAACCAATAACCATTATAAATATAAGTGCACAAATATTTCTAATTTCTACTCCATGTATAGATGCTCCCCATGTTCCTGAAATAATAAGGGAGATAGTAATAGCCATACTAATTAGTTCTTCGTTAGTAAATAAATGTTTTGTTTTTAAATCCATAAAGCATTTTATTGAATAATTAATAATATAATATAAAGGAAACAGACACAAGCTTTCAAAACAAGAAATAGAAACAGCTACCCCTGGAGTCAGCTTCATAACAAACACCTTATATATTGAAAATTCAATAAAAATAGTGGAATATATAATTATCAGCTTATTCCTTTTTGAAAGTTTATAAAATAGATAACTTAACAATGTAAGAGTTCCCACTATTATCATATACGCACCTAAATTCTTTACATTGTTGTATAATGTAATATAACCTAATAGTGAACCTGCTCCACATATAAGTGGTATTTTTTCTTCCTTCTTAATTGAAACAGATACCATTAATGCTATTCCAAAGGGAGCCATTAAGTTAATAAGTAGAACTCTGCTTATTAAAAAAGCCCCTATGAAATAAACCCCTGCTTTAATGAGAAAATTAATATCCAGCACCTTTTTCTTAGTTTCTTTCTCACTTTTCAAAACTCTGTGATATGGAACTACCTCAGCACCATACTGCATTATAAAGACCTCCCTTTTGTAAAACTACTTTCTATATTATAACAGAGTTGACTGGAATATATTGTAAATTCGTGTTTGCTTTTTATATTTTCGTAGGACATTTATTTCTATAATCTTTTAAGAAACTGATTATAATAAAATTATTAACTTTACTGTCGATAGAATTTCTGAGTTAGCTGTTTTTAACACATACACACTAATTTCTTTATTAATAAAACTTAACATAGAAACTTTTTTTATTTTCAAAATATTTTTATTTACAATAAAAATCAGTACAATAATGTCGTGAAATGAAAAATTTTTATAGAATTTTTTCGTTATATCAATTATCAAAAAATTATATGCACTATATTGCAATCTATATGAACATATAGTATACTTATAAATATAGTAGGAATTACGAATAAATAATTTTTACTATCTTCAGTCCCAAAGTTCCACTAAATTTCTAAAAAAAGCTTCTATAAATTAAATGGGACTAAATGTGACAATGAAAGTATATTTAAAGGAGTTGAATTTATATGGGAGTTTTGGTTGTAGGCGGTGATAATATTGAAGAAATAAATTATCACCTCAATGAAAAAGGTTTTTTTATTATTAAACATATAACAGGAAGAAAAAACAGTCATAAGTACGTAGAAATACCAAAGGATGCTGAATTAGTAATAATACTTGTTGATTTTGTAAATCATAAATTATGTGAACATATAAAAAAAGAATCTAAAAAACTTGGAATAAAAACACTCTACTCCAAAAGGTCCTGGGCTTCTGTTGGCAACTTATTATAAGACAAGTTTTACACCTAAAAGTATAGACTAACCATTTATAAATATATACTATTAAAATTTATAATTATTTAGTATCATATTGCATTACCTATTTTTATCTTTAGGTTTTAGAAAATCAGGTCTTTCTTTATTAGTAAAAATATTGCTTGAAAAAAAATTCTTTAAATCCTTAAAATTAAATGGAACCAATGGAGCAGTATATGGTATTCCAAAGCTTGTAACAGAAATTATTTTAATTACTACAATAGTTAATCCCATAACAAACCCATACAATCCAAATATAGCTGAAATAAAAATCATAAAAAATTTTAATAATCTTATAGGATTAATAACTGAATAGTCTCCTACAGCAAAAGAAGCCATAGAAGATAAGGCTACAATTATTACCATAAGAGGGCTTACAATGCCTGCATAAACTGCTGCCTGACCAATAACTATGGTTCCAACTATACTTATAGAAGAACCTATCTGCTGAGGCAGTCTTAAATTTGCTTCTCTAAGAAGCTCCATCATAACTTCCATCATTACAGCTTCAGTAACAGCATTTATAGGCACTTGTATTCTTGAAGATGCAAGAGCCAAAATATATTGTGCCGGCATAATTTCAGGCTGATAAGCAACAATTGTGACATACAAAGCAGATAATGTTAAAGATAATATTAAACATAAGAATCTTAAAAACTTAACAAATTTTCCAACATAATTATTATCATAGTGATCTTCCCCAGAATCTAAAAATCCAATAAAATTTTTTGGTGCTATTAAGGCTAAGTTACTCCCATCTACTAAAATGCATATTCTTCCCTCTAATATATTTGCACAAGCTGAATCTGACCTTTCACTTACACCTATTTGGGGAAACAAAGAAGCATCTTTATTGGATAACCATTTTAATATATATCCTGATTCTAAAATACCATCTACATTTATTTCATTTATTCTTTTTTGAATTGCTGCAACATATTTTGAATTTGCCACATCTTCTAAGTAGACAAGCACTACAGACGTTTTTGTTCGTACTCCTACAACATGATAATCTAATTTTAAAGAGGAATCTTTTATTCTGTGGCGTATAAGTGACAAATTTGAATCTAAATTTTCATTAAAAGCATCCCTTGGTGATTTTATTGATGCTTCTACTTCTGGAGACTGAATGTTTCTTTTTTCTGACTTACTTGTATTAACTACTATATACTTACTGCTTTCAGATATAATAATTATAGATTTCCCTTCCAAAATGTAATCAGTTATTTTATTTTCATCCTCTGCATAAAAAACATCATCAATATAAATAACTGAATTTATAATTGACTCTGCTGTAAGTGTCTGACTCCCATTATACTGAAGCAGCGGCTTTATTATGTTTTCTGATAAACTATCTCTATTTGTTATATGTGTAATAAATAATATATAAATTCCTTTATTTTTGATAGTTAATTTTCTTACTGATATTCCTGTAATATTATTTTTAATACTTTCTATTATACTTAAATAATTATCTCCATCCATCATACTAATTACCACCTTCAACTGCTTTGCACTTTCATCAAACACATAGTCCATCTTAGCATTATAAAATAGTTTTTTATTTCTTTAAATCAATTAAGTTTGTATTTTTAATAGTTGTTTCAACATTTACATCAAAAACTGCATCAGTATATTCTTTTATCCAATCCATATTTCTATATTCTATTGGATTTTCTGCTTTAAAGCATCGTGCAAAACCAAACACATCAGATTTAAATTCATTTTGAGAAAGATTAATTGAAGAAATCACAGCCTTTTTTATTTTCTTAGAAATTTCACTTTCGATTTTTTTCATATCTTCATTACTTATAGGTTTAGCATAATATTCATATTGTATTTGCGAATTAAGTTTTAAATCTATATTTATGTGAATTTTTTTATCTTTATAACTGGTTTTTATATGTTTTTTACCTAATGTAGTTTTTGTAGAAATAGAAATATTTTCATCCCTTGGGTGTGAAATAACATCTATATCATTAGGATTTTTAGATAATAAAAATAAAAATCCAGTACTTTCCTTTCTATCAATTATTCTTATTAACTTAGAATTTTTCATTACAGCAAGTCCTAAATATTTAATAGTACCATTTTCTTTTGTAATATATGGTAGTAAAAAGCCTATACTTTTAAAATCAATATCTGATTTTACCTGCTGAGATGTCTTATACAAAGTCCCCCCGCTGTCATCTAAACATTTAATTGTGTCCTCTATTCCATATCCTGTACATACATCATTATTAATTTTACTATTAAATAATTCCCTTACAGAACCTTTGCATATTGTCATTAGTACGGAATTTCTAAAAGTTTGAATATTATAGGTTCTATTTATGTAAGCTTCAATACCTTCATTTTCTGCATATTTTTCGCTAAAGGTTATTACCCTCCATGGTCCTGTAAAATCTTGAAAAGGAAGTTGACTTTCAAACGCTGATCTTGAATCTTCAAAATTTTCACCTAATGATTCAAGATAATATACGCCTGATACTTGTGCCATTCCAGAACTGTTTCTTGAAGAATCAGGCATTAATTTTGCAAATTCAGCTCCATATAATACATTGCCATTCACATCATCTACTCCTACAGAAAGATTAATACTTCTTTTGTTAACATCTCTATAATCCCAGCAACCTGTTAAAAATAAAGGTATAATTAATAACCATATCATATTATAATATCTGCTTATCATATTTTTTCACCTTCGTAATTACAAACAATATAATTGGAATAACTATTACTATTAAAAATCCAACATAAGAATTATATTTAAGAATAAATTCTGCCTGAAACTTTGTTTTTGGAAGCTGAGATACTATAAATCCTATAATAGTTACAATAATTGCAATATATTTATATTTAATTTTATTAAATATTTTATTTGTAAATGTAATTGTTCCATAACCCCATAAAGATACCCCGCATATTACATTCATTGTAAAATAAATTACACAAACGCCATCAAGTCTCCTTAAAAATTCAAGGCTGTTTATATCTATTCCCCTTACAACAGTAAAAAAAGCTGTTTTTAAATTTATTACTGATTCTACTCCAATTATTGATATTATAGTCTCTACTATGTAAATGTATAAGATGCCTATAAAAGCAATCATCATTACTGTATATCTAAATATACTTTTGTTGTTTGTTTTATTTATTGGAATAAAAAACAAAGCTTCCATTCCTAAAAAAGGAAGAATAATATTTACTGCTCCCTTTAAATATGTCATTAAGTCTGCTGTAACAAATAAAGGACGTATATTTACGAGTCTTCCCTTTGAAATTAAAAGTGAATTAACCAATATAAAACCTAAAATATTTATTAGGCCATATACTTCACACAACCTTGCAATCACGTTAATTCCTTTAATTAAAGCATAAAATACTACAATATATAATAATAAACATAAATATATTTCAGGTGTTTTAAAAAGCATAATCAGCACTATAGTTTCGCTGTATATCCTTACAATCATAGTAAAATATATAAAAAAATATATAGCGAGTATAATTATTAATACATAAGTTATAAATTTACCAACTAACTGCTGACCATATTCAAAGAGTGTTTTATCTTTATAAACATATTGAAGATATGTAATAATATATGTGACCATCATAAATACAATTGTTAAAATAAGTATTGTAACCCAGCTGCCTGTACCAGCAATTTCTGCAGCATCCTTAGGAATATTTATAACTCCGTATCCAACTATTATTGTATAAATCATAAAGGAAATCTGCCTGTTAGTAATAGAATTTTCCATAATGTTTACTTCCTATCAAAATTAATCTTAATAATAGTTTTTCCTCTTATTCTTAAAAAATACACATAAAAAAGCAGTCATCATTTCTCTAATCTCAACTCTTAATCTTTTATCCCGCCCATAATAAAAAAACACCATCCATAGTTTTTATAAATCAAATCTATCGATGGTGCATTATTTTATTCTTCTATAGGATTTTTAGGGCCTGCCAGCTCAAGCTGATAAAAAACAAGATCAAGCCATTTACCAAATTTATATCCTGCTTTTGTTACTGTACCTGAATATTTAAAGCCTATTTTTTCATGAATCTTTATACTGTTTTCATTTAAAGAATCAATTGCTGCGACAAGTGTTGCATATCCTTTTTCATCAGCAGTTTTAATTAATTCTCTAAGAAGCTTTGTTCCGATGCCCCTATTTCTGTAATCTTTATGAACATACACTGAATGCTCAATTGTATATTTAAATGCAGGCCAAGCTCTAAATGATCCAAAGGTAGCATATCCAACAACCTTATTATCTTCTTCAAACACTAATAGCGGATAACCCTTCTGCATTTTCTCTTTATACCATTGTTTTCTATCCTCAAGGGTATGAATCTTATACTCATATATAGCAGTTGTATTTAATATTGCATAATTAAAAATATCTAAAATATCCTCTATATCCTTTTCCTCTGCATTCCTTATCATATTTAATTCACCTTCTTATATAAAAAAAGTATACTATCCTCAGTCACAAAGTTCCAATAAATTTCTAAAAGAAGCTTCTCCTCACTATCATTTACAAATTAATTGGAACTAAATGTAATCAAGGAAAGTATACTATAATATTTCTAATATCTCTACTGTGTATTTTCCACTTGGTGCATCAACTTCAACAATGTCATGAGTTTTTCTGCCAAGTAATGCTTTTCCCA
>JAUZPN010000034.1 GCA_030705885.1 Bacillota bacterium
AACAAATGTTTAACATTAATGATCTTTTAGAAGAAATCAGGCTTCAAGGTTATTATGATTTAGCTGATATTGAGTATGCAATACTTGAAACATGCGGCCAGCTATCTATAATACCAAAACCTCATGCTGCAGAAACCACAAGACAGGATTTAAGCATCAAATGTGCTAAGGAGTATCTTCCAGTATCTTTAATTGAAGATGGTTCGATAAATTATAATAATTTAAAATATCTTAATAAAGACATTAATTGGCTTCAAAATTTACTTAATAAAAATAATATCAGCAGTGTAAAAGATGTTTTTATTGGTGTACTTGATTCAAAAAAACAATTCTTTTACCAGCTAAAAAATGAAAATATACCACCTGCTTCTGATGAATAAAATATAAAATTGAAAGAAAGTGACTCTAAATGAAAAATATTATAATATCTTTAAGTATTTTTATAATAACAATTATCACTATATTATTATCATTAAATTACTTAAATAAAGTGTGTACTGAATTAAATAAAAATGCTAGTAGTTTAGAAGATTTGGTGAATAACGAAGATTGGGATAGTGCAAAAAAACAATCAATAAGTTTCCTATCTACTTGGGAGAGATATTCCAATCAAATAGCTGTTTTTGTTCACCATGAAGAAATAGATAATATAAATACAGAAGTTGAAGAGCTGTCTCAATATATAAAATCAGAAAATAAAGATGAAGCTTTGGCAGATATTAGTGTTATAAAATTTTACATAATTCATATAAACAAATTTGAAAAAATTAATATACAAAATATTTTTTAATTTTCTATAGAATATTTTGAAAATATGATTTATAATTAGTATATAGAATGAAGTCCCAGTGGGACATCATTAGTCCCAAACTATTTTGAAAGGTGGAATTAAAATGGCATTAGTAACAACAAAGGAAATGTTTAAAAAGGCTTATGAAGGACATTACGCAATTGGTGCATTCAACATCAATGATATGGAAATAATTCAAGGAGTAGTTAATGCTTGCAAAGAGAAGAAATCACCAGTAATTCTTCAAGTATCCTCAAGTGCAATTAAATTTGCAGGAGCAAAATATTTAAAGAACATGGTAGACGCAGCAGTAGCTGATACTGGTATAGATATAGCTCTTCACTTAGATCATGGTGCAAATTTTGAACAAGTTAAATATGCTATAGAAAATGGATTTACTTCAGTAATGATAGATGGTTCACACTATGATTATGAAGAAAATGTAAGAGTAACTAAAGAAGTTGTAGAATACGCTCATGCTAGAGGCGTTGTTGTAGAAGCAGAATTAGGTCAATTAGCTGGTGTAGAAGATGAAGTCAGCGTAGAACACAGTACATATACTGATCCTGAGCAAGCTGTTGATTTTGTAAACAGAACAGGTATTGATTCATTAGCAATAGCTATAGGAACAAGCCATGGTGCTTACAAATTCAAAGGCGAAGCAAAACTTGAATTTCACATATTAGAATCAGTTCAAGAAAAATTACCTGGATTCCCAATAGTTCTTCATGGTGCATCTGCAGTTGATCCAAAATATGTTGAATTATGCAACACATTTGGCGGAGATATTGAAGGAGCTCAAGGAGTACCAGCTGATATGCTTAGAAAAGCTGCTTCCATGGCTGTTTGTAAGATAAACATGGATACAGACTTAAGATTAGCTATGACAGCTGCTCTTAGAAAATTCTTTGGTGAAAATCCAAAAGAATTCGATCCAAGAAAATTCATGGGAGCTGCAAGAACTACTATTCAAGATTTAGTTGAATACAAATTAACTGATGTACTTGGCTCAGCTAACAGTCTATAAAAAAATAATCCCTGTAAGTTTTCTTACAGGGATTATTTTTTTTATTGATTTTTATTCTAGTCCAGAACAAATTGCTTCTAATGCCATAATGTATCCATAGATACCAAAGCCGCATAATTGTCCTTTACATGCAGGTGCTGTTACTGATTTTCTTCTGAATTCCTCTCTGGAATGAATATTACTTATATGTACTTCGATAGTTGGTATAGAAACTGATTTTATTGCATCAAATAGTGCTATGCTGTAATGAGTATATGCTCCAGGATTAATTACAATATAATCATATTTTTGATATGCATCTTGTATTATGTTGATAAGTTCACCTTCTATATTGCTTTGCTTTATATCTACATCTATATGTAATCTCTCTGCATTTTCTTTAATATAACTGCATAAGTTTTCATAATTAACAGTTCCATAAATATTTTTTTCTCTAATTCCAAGAAAATTAATATTAGGTCCATTTAATACTAATACTTTCAATTAAAGCACTTCCTTTATTAATTTCATTATTTCATTAACAATACTATCAACATCTTTATCATTAATTATTTCATAATCAGCATATTTTTTATAAAGAGGATATCTTTCTTTATATAAGCTGTACAGTTTTGATGGTCCTTCAGCAAGCAGCGGTCTAAAGCTTATGTCAATGTCTGCAGCAATATTATCTATTGGTCTGTTAATAAATATTATTATTGAGTTTTCTTTTAATATTTCCATATTTTCTTGTTTTTTTATAACTCCGCCGCCTGTAGAAATAATGCTTGGTATATTTGTACTTACTTCCTTTAAAGCTTCTGTTTCCATTTTTCTAAATACATCTTCACCTTGTTTGAATATTTCATTTATAGTTGTATTATATTTTTTTTCTATGTATTCATCTAAATCAATAAAAGCTATTCCTGATTTTTCAGATAATGCTTTTCCAACAGTAGTTTTACCACAGCCTAGGATTCCAATTAGCGCTATATTTTTAATCATATGTTACCTCATATATTAAATTTCATTAAGTTTATTATATATTTTATCAATTATTTCCTGAGAAATATTTATCTTATTCCAATATTCTTCAGAAACTATAGCTTGAGCAACCAGCATGTAAAGTCCATTAACAGTTTTAATTCCGCTTTCTCTAGCATATCTTAAGAGTAAAGTTTCATTTGGATTATATATCAAATCAACTACAGCTGAAAATTTAATTACATTTTCTTTTTCAAGAGGTGAAGCATCAATTTTAGGATACATTCCTAAAGGTGTACAATTTACAAGTAAATCTTTTTTAGAAAGTTCATTAACCTCTTCATAGTTAATTATTTCAATTATTTTAGGATATTTTTCCATTAGTTTTTGAATCCATTCAAGCTTCCAATTGCCATCATTGTTATTTTTATCTCTGACTACTACAATTATATCTTTAATTCCTTTATCCATCAAATAATGAACAACTGTTTTAGATACCCCTCCGCTGCCTAAAACAACAGCTTCTTTATCTTTTACCCCAATTGAATTTTTAGAAAGCATTTTTCCAAATCCAAAGTAGTCTGAATTATATCCTATAGTTCTGCCATTTTCAAAAGAAACTGTATTAACAGCACCAATACTCTTCGCTTCAGGTGATATTTCATCAATACAATTCATTATGTCAACTTTATATGGAATAGTTACATTAACTCCCTTAGCACCTAAAACTTTAAGTCCATCAACTGCAGTCTTTAAATCTTCTCTCTTTACTTCAAAAAGATGATAATATGCTTCCATGTTCAATTCTTTAAAAAATAAAGAGTGTATTTGAGGAGAAATACTATGTGAAAGTTTTTCTCCAAAAAGCCCATACAAATTACTCAAAGCAAAATCACTCCAATCTTATGTTTTAGTATATTATTCAGAGTATTTTTTATAATTTCCAAGAATCTTAATATAACTGCAGCATTCTTTAAGTGATGAAATAACATCCTTAACTTTTTCATCAAGAAGATTACCTTCAAAATCAATATAGAAATAATATTCCCATGGTTTTTCTTTTATTGGTCTTGATTCAATCTTTAAAAGATTAAGACTATTTTCAGCAAAGTGCTTAAGTACATTGCAAAGACTTCCTGCTTTATGTTCAGTAGATAATACTATACTTATCTTATCATTATCTTTATTAAGCACCAATTCTTTACTTATAACAGCAAATCTAGTTGTATTTAAATCATTAGAATTTATATTGCTTTTTATAATCTCAAGATCATATATTTGAGATGCTCGTAAGCTTCCAATTGCAGCTATATTTTTACTATTTTGTTCTTTTACATATTCAGATCCCTTAGAAGTATTACTCATAGGTATTAATTTCCAATTGCTATGTTTCTTTAAAAAATGTTTGCTTTGTCCAAATCCTTGAGGATGTGAATAAACTTCAGTAATATCTTCAATTGATGCACCTTTTATTCCAATTAAATTCTGATTTATCTTAAGGCAAATCTCTCCTGCAATATAAGATTCATATTTATTAAGATAGTCATATACATCAGCAATAGAACCTGTAGATGAGTTTTCAATAGGAACAATTCCATATTTTATAGTTCCTTTTACAATTTCAATAAATATATCTTCAAACTCTTCAACATTATATGCTGTTATTCCATCACCAAAAAAACTGTAAAGTGCTTCTTCACTAAAAGCACCTGGAACCCCAGGGAATCCAAGTATTGAATCTTTACTTATATTTTTAATAGATTCATCTGTTTCTATTGAATTATCTTTTACTGATAATGAATTCAAATAATTTTTTTGATAATTTTTGCTGATGGTCATCATTGAATCAAGATATTCTCTTGCATACTGATTAAGTGTTTTATCCTTTAAATTTTTAATATTTTTGTTAATAACCTCTTCTTCTCTATTGCTGTTAAGTACTGGAACATTATTATTCTTCTTATATTCAGCTACTCTTTTTACAATATTCATTCTTTCTTCAAATAATTTAGTTAGTTTATTGTCAATATCATCAATTTCATCTCTTAGCTTAGATATATCTTCCATTTTTATCTCCATCCTCATTTACTTTTCATATAATAAATCCACAATTGCCATTGCTGTTACTGCTTCAACTACTGGAACAGCTCTTAACACTATGCATGGGTCATGCCTTCCCTTAACTTCGAGCTCTGCATCTTCCATTCTGCTTATATCAATGGTTCTTTGATTCTGTGAAATTGAAGGCGTAGGTTTAAATGCTGTTCTTAGTATAATCGGCATACCATTAGTTATTCCACCTAATATTCCACCATTATTATTTGTGTAGGTCTTTACTTTTCCATCTTCTATATAGTATTCATCATTAGCTTCTGACCCTCTCATCTTTGATATGTCAAATCCTTCTCCAAACTCTACTCCTTTTACTGCTGGTACAGAGAATAGAATATGTGCTAAATTACTTTCAACTGAATCAAAAAACGGAGAGCCAAGTCCTGCATTTAGATTAATCACAGCTGTTTCAACTATTCCTCCAATAGAATCCAAGTCTTCTTTAGCCTTTAATATTTCACTTTTCATCATTTCACTTATATTTTCATCTAATACTGGAAATTCGCTTTTATTTAATAAATCTAATGTTTCAAATTGTACATTCACTTTATCAAAATATGAATCTTTAACATTACCAATAGAAAGAATATGACTTCCTATTTTTATATTATCTTTACTTAATATCTGTTTGCAGACCGCTCCTGCAAATACAAGTGCTGCAGTAAGCCTTCCTGAAAAATGACCTCCTCCTCTGTAATCATTGAAGCCTTCATACTTAATAAAACCTGGATAATCGGCATGACTAGGTCTCATAAGGTCTTTAAGCTTACCATAATCTTTAGAATGCTGATTTGTATTTTCAATAAATGCACATAATGGTGCTCCTGTAGTATATTCATTAAAGATACCACTTAATATTTGAAAACTATCAGCTTCATTTCTTGGAGTAGAAAAGCTGTTTTTGCCTGGTGCTCTCCTGCTCATTTCAAACTTAATATATTCCTCATCAAGCTTTAAACCTGGTTTTATTCCATCTATTACAATCCCAATTCCTTTACCATGAGATTCACCAAAAATCGAAAATTTTATATTTTTTCCCCAAATTCCACTCAATTTATCCACCTATTCCTTTAGTTAGTAATTATTCCGCCAAGCTTTTTAAAATCCTCAAAAAATTCAGGATATGATTTTTTTACAGCTTCACTATCCTCTATAATTACGGTATCAGTACATTTAATTGATGCTACAGCTAGTGCCATTGCAATTCTATGGTCATTCCAGCTGTTTACTGTTCCTCCATTTAATTTTTCTTTTCCTTTTATCAAAAGTCCATCTTCTTTTTCCTTAACATCTGCACCAAGTTTATTAAGTTCAACAGCTATCGCTTTTAATCTATCTGATTCTTTAAGCCTTAATCTAGCAGCATTTATTATTTCAGTAGTACCTTTACTTAATGCACCAATAACTGCTAATATAGGAACTAAATCAGGACATTCAGAAGCATCTATAGTAATACCATTAAGAACAGATTCTTTAATAAGAACACTCTTCATTTTAATCATTATATTTGCACCCATTTTGCTAAGCAGATCAACAATAACTTTATCACCCTGAAGTGAATCCATATTAATATCATTTAATTCAATATTACCGCCTAATGCACCTGCTGCCAGCCAAAAAGCTGCTTGTGAAAAGTCTCCTTCAACTTTGCAGTCATAAGGCTTGTAGCTTTGATTTCCTTTTATAAAAAAATCTTTATATCCATTATTAGTTACACTAACTGAGAATTTTTTTAGTGTATCTATTGTCATATCTACATAAGGTTTTGATTCAAGCTGTGTTGTAAGAATTATGCTTGAATCACCATTCAAGCATGGAAGAGCATATAAAAGTCCTGTTATAAACTGTGAGCTTACATCACCACTAATATAAAATAATCCTGGTGAAAGTCTGCCTTCCACTGTAAGTGGCAATTTACCTTCATTATTATAATATTTTAATTGCTGCTTATTAAAAATATCATAATATGGATCTAAAGGACGCTCTCCTAACCTTCCTCTGCCTGAGAATGTAACTTTCTTATCTGTTAATGCTGAAATAGGAATAAAAAATCTTAATGTTGAACCAGACTCTATACAGTCAATGTAGTATTCATCTTGATCATTTATTTCATCATTAAATAAAATAGATTTGCTTCCATCAATACTTAGTCCATTCTCTGTTTTATTTATAATTACACCAAAGGCTCTCATGCCGTCTATTGTAGCATTAATATCATCTGAATAAATAATATTATCTATATTACTAACTCCATTAGAAAGTCCTGCAGCAATTATGGACCTATGGCAGAGACTTTTTGATGATGGAATATTTATTGTACCCTTCAATGATGAAGGCGTAATAATAACACTTTTCAAGCAACTACCTCCTTGCAAGATATTGTCCTGCATCTTTTCTCTCAATCTTTTTAATAAAACTATCTCCTATTTTCTTTATCAAAACTATATTTAAACTGCCTGCTATATTTTTCTTATCTAATGAAACAATATCTAACAATGCTTTAGCATCAGTCTGCGGTACTGTAACAGGAAGATTATATTTTATCAGCATCTTATAAATTAAATCAGCAGTACCCTTTTCTGTAATGCCTAAATCTTCACTGTTTTTTGTTATTAAATACATTCCTGCAGCTACAGCTTCTCCATGTGTATATTTTTCATAATTAAAGTATTTTTCAATAGCATGACCAATAGTGTGTCCAAAGTTAAGAAGCATTCTTTCTCCTATATCTTTTTCATCTATCTCAACAACATCTCTTTTAATGCTGCAACAATTATAAATTATTTCATCAATATTTTCTAATAAATCCTCTTTATTTTTAAAATTAAAAAGCTTATTGAATAATTGCTCATCCTTAATTGCACCATATTTAATCACTTCAGCCATTCCGTCGTATAAAAACTTATCCTCAAGCGTTTTAAGCAATTCAGAATCTATATAGACTGATTCAGGATGATAAAAACTTCCAACTAAATTTTTTCCTTCTTTTAAATCAACAGCTACCTTGCCGCCAATGCTGCTGTCAATTTGTGCTAGGAGTGAAGTAGGAATTTGCACAAATGATATACCTCTAAAAAGTGTAGATGCTGCAAAGCCAGTTAAATCGCCAACAACACCACCACCAAAAGCTATTATTAAATCGCCTCGATGAATACCAGATTCTAAAAGTTCTTTATAGACTTCTGTTAATGTCTCTATTGATTTACTTTTTTCTCCTGCTGGAACTACTATTTTACTTACAATATATCCTTCAGCCTGCAGAAGCTTAACAAGTTTTTCTCCATAAATTCTATCTAAATTCGTATCAGTCACTATTGAAATTATGTCATTTTTATAAATCTTTTTTATTTCAGTACCAATTTTATTGAATATTCCCTTTTCAATATGTAAAGGATACGATTTATCTTTCAATTTAACTTCAATGCATTTCATTTTCTTACCTCCCTAACCATTGTATTTGCCATTTGAAATTTTTCATTAAGAACCTTTGTATTTTTACTTCTTATTGCATTCTTCATTATATTAATATTTTCTTCAAATTTCTCAATTATTTTAACCAAATTTTCACTATTTGATGTAAATAATTCACTCCACAAATCAGAATTAATTGAAGCTATCCTTGTCATATCCCTATAACTTCCGCCGCTAAAGTACTTTATATCAACATCTAAAATATCGCTATTAACTAAAGATACTGCAATAACATGAGGAAGCTGACTAGTATATGCTATTATTTCATCATGTTTTTCAGGTGATATTTTTATTATATTTTTACATCCCATTTTTTTTGCAAGAGAAGCTATTATATCTATATTTTTATAATTGTTTTTTATAACTGGAGTAATAATATAATTTGCTCCTTTAAATATACTTTTAGATGCATACTCAAATCCTTTATTCTCTTTACCTGCCATTGGATGCCCTCCAATAAAATCAAGTGAAGATGGTATAAACGAATTAATTTCGTTAACTATTTTTGATTTAATGCTGCCAGCATCAGTAATTATTGCACCAGGCTTAAAATTAGGAATATTTTTTTTAACGAAGTTTGAAATAAGCTCTGGATATAAACATATTATTACTATATCAGACTGCCTTAGAGGTTCTGATTCATCTACATACCCCTTATCTATTATTTTATCATCCTCAGCTGCTTTTAAAACATCTTCATTAATATCTACAGCCCATAGATTTTTAGGATTCAAATCTCTAATTGCTTTAGCATAGGATCCCCCAATTAATCCCAAACCAACTACAGTAATGTTAAAGTCTAAGTCTATCACTTCTGTCTTCCCCCAATTCAGATTTTATTTATTTTTATTATATCATATTTATAAAATAATTGTAAATTAACAGTTTTTTTGTGACTAATAATATCAAAAAATCCAAAATAATTTTTAAATTAAAAAAAGGAATATGACAAATATCACATTCCTTCCTTAAAAATTACTTTAATAAATCAATTGCTTTTTCAACTACATTATCTACTGTAAAACCATAGTATTCAAATAGTTTGTTTGCAGGAGCAGACGCTCCAAAAGTATCTATTGATATTATGCTGCCATCTAAACCAACATATTTATGCCATCCAAAAGAAGAAGCTGCCTCAACTGCAAGTCTTTTTCTTACATTGTTAGGTAATATGCTGTTTTTATATTCATCTGTCTGTTTCTCAAATAGTTCAAATGAAGGTACACTTACTATTCTAGCATCTATACCTTTATCTTTAAGTACCTTTGCTGCTTCATATATAAGTTCAACTTCTGAACCTGATGCCATTAAAATGATATCTGGTGTTTCCTTTTCAGAATCAAGTAATATATATGCTCCCTTAAGTGCTTCCTTTCCTGTTTCATTATACAATGGAAGGTTTTGTCTTGATAATACAATAGCAGTTGGGCCATCATTTCTTGTTAATGCAGAGTACCATGCTGCTGCAGTCTCTTTTGAATCAGCTGGTCTGAAAACTGTAAAATTTGGTATACTTCTAAGTGAAGCTAATTGTTCAATTGGTTCATGTGTTGGACCATCCTCTCCAACACCAATACTGTCATGAGTAAGTATATATGTTAATGGAAGTTTCATTATTGCTGATAATCTCATTGAACCCTTCATATAATCACTAAAAACAAAAAATGTTGATACATATGCTATAAATCCGCCATGCAGCTCTATTCCATTTCCAATAGCAGCCATTGCTTGTTCCCTTATACCAAAATGTAAATTTGAACCTGAATAATCTTCAGAAGAAAAATCTTTTCTGTTCTGCATTAGTGTTTTTGTAGATGGTGCTAAGTCTGCTGATCCTCCTATTAAATTTGGAACAACTTTAGAAAGTCTATTTATAATTTCATAGGAAGACATCCTTGTAGCAGCTTTTCCTTCAAATTTCCAGAAGTTCTTATCATTATATAAATCTATAGGAAGTTTATCACTATGCCAAACATCCCATTCATTTGCAAGCTCAGGATATTTTTCTGAATAATTTTTCCATAATTCATTCCATTTTTCTTCATTTTTTGAAAGTTCATTTTTAACTTCAGTCATATGTGCTTTAACATCTTCTGCTACATAGAAAGGTTCCTGGCTTTCATATTTTAAATATTCTTTAGTAAGTTTAACATTTTCTTCGCCTAATGGCTCACCATGAGCTGAAGACTTACCCTGTTTTGCAGGACATCCAAAACCTATAATAGTTTTTATAATAATTAATGTTGGTTTTGTAGTTTCCTTTTTTGCTTCCTTAACAGCACTTTGTATAGCTTCTATGTTACAACCATCTTCAACATTAAGTACCTGCCAATTATATGATTCATATCGTTTTGCTACATCTTCAGAAAATGCAATATTAGTTGAACCTTCTATAGTAATAGAATTTGAATCATAAAGTACTATTAATTTTCCAAGTTTAAGAGTTCCTGCTAAAGATGACGCCTCAGCTGAGATACCTTCCATCAAACATCCATCTCCAACTAAAGCATATGTATTATGGTTTACAACTTCATAATTAGGTTTGTTAAATTTTGCAGCCAAGTTAGCTTCTGCAATAGCCATACCTACTGCTGTAGAAATTCCTTGTCCTAGAGGTCCAGTAGTAGTTTCTACACCTATTGTATGACCATATTCAGGGTGACCAGGTGTTTTACTGCCAAATTGTCTAAAGTTTTTTATATCATCAATAGTAGTTCCATATCCAAATAAGTGAAATAATGAATATAAAAGCATAGATCCATGTCCAGCAGATAGTATAAATCTATCTCTATCAACCCAATTAGGATTTGCAGGATTATGTTTCATTTCCTTAGCCCAAAGTGTATATGCCATTGGTGCTGAACCCATAGGTAACCCTGGGTGTCCAGACTTTGCTTTCTGAATTGCTTCTATTGACAACACCCTAATAGTATTTATTATTTTTTCATCAATCTTTGACATTAAAAACTCTCCTTTTTGAACATCTATTCAAAATCATATACTATCCTTAGCCACAAAGTTCCAACAAATTTTTGAAAGAAGCTTTACCTCGCTATCATTCACAAATTAATTGGAACTAAATGTGATTGAGGAAAGTATATAATTCTATTAAACAGATAACTGCATTAATCTTAATTAAAATAAATTTTACTATTAATTATATATAAATAAATTTAGCACAGTTAATAAGCTGTGCTATAAATTAATACTATTTAAATATTGGTAACTGATAAAGTAATATTATTACTCCAAATAGTATTGAACTAATTATTGTAATTTTTGATAAAACAGCTTCACGAGTCTTAGATTTATTTTTACTATAAAATGTACCTGTTGTAGTTGGTACAAATCCTGTTAAACCTTGAGACTTGCTTGGTTGAAGTAAAACCGAAATTGTCATAACAATTGATACAATAACTTCAGCTATAATTAAAATATTATGTAACATTTAAACTGCACCTCCCGTTTCATTTTCATACATATATCAATTGTAACATATTGTTTTGTTTTTTACAATAATGTACTTAAAAAATCTTCAATTCGCAAGGTCGTTAATTGACAATGGACAATTGACAATGCACAATTATCTCTTGATATTATAAAAGGCACTAAGTCCTCTATATTCCGCGATATCTCCAAGTTCTTCTTCAATTCTTAAAAGCTGATTGTATTTGGCTACACGTTCACTTCTTGCAGGAGCACCTGTTTTAATCTGTCCTGCATTTACTGCAACTACTAAGTCAGAAATAGTTGTATCTTCAGTCTCTCCTGATCTATGTGAAACTACTGCTGTATAACCAGCTCTTTCTGCCATTTCAATAGTATTTAGTGTTTCAGTTAATGTACCAATTTGATTTAATTTTATAAGAACTGAATTAGCAACTCCTTTTTCAATTCCCATTCTTAATCTTTTAGTATTAGTAACAAATAAATCATCACCTACGAGCTGAATCCTGCTGCCAAGCTTTTCAGTTATTATTTTCCATCCTTCCCAATCTTCTTCTGCCATGCCATCTTCAATGGAAATAATAGGATATTTATTTACAAGGTTTACATAATAATCTGCCATTTCGAGAGGTGTAAGTATTTTTCCTTCGCCTTTTAAATTATATTTTCCATCTTCAAAGAGTTCAGATGAAGCAGGATCTAATGCTATATAAATATCTTTGCCTGGAGTATAACCTGCTTTTGAAATAGCTTCGACAATTACCTGAATTGCTTCTTCATTAGATTTAAGATTTGGTGCAAAACCGCCTTCATCACCTACACCTGTTTCATAACCTTTAGCTTTTAATGTAGACTTTAATGCATGGTACACTTCAGAACTCATTCTTAATGCATCACTGAAAGTAGTTGCTCCAGCAGGCATAATCATAAATTCCTGCAAATCGACATTATTGTCTGCATGTTTTCCACCATTTATAATGTTCATCATAGGTACTGGCAGCACCTTAGCATTAACTCCGCCGATATATTGATATAAACTTATTCCTAGATACTCTGCTGCAGCTCTGGCAACTGCAAGAGAAACTCCAAGCATTGCATTAGCACCTAATCTTCCTTTATTTTCAGTTCCATCTAACTGAACCATAGTTTTATCAATTAAAACTTGATCAAAAACATTCATTCCAACAAGTTCTGGTGCAATTATTTCATTAACATTTTCTACTGCTTTTAACACACCTTTTCCATTAAACTTTGCATTATCACTATCTCTTAATTCTACAGCTTCAAATATGCCTGTTGAGGCTCCTGAAGGAACAGAAGCTCTCCCAATTATACCATCCTCTAATGTAACTTCAACTTCAACTGTTGGAAAAGATCTAGAATCTAAAATCTGTCTTGCATATACATCTACAATATCAACATGACTTTTCATTTAAAACACCTTCCTTTTTAGTTTACAGTTACAAAAATACGAAATGTATACTATACTATCTTTGGTCACAAAGTTCCACTAAATTTCTGAAATAAGCTTCTCCCCGCTATCATTCATAAATTAAGTGGAACTAAGTGTACCTAAAGAAAGTATAATATTAAGCTGCATATTTAATTGCAACTGTTAATCTTTTTTAATTAGTGATTTTCCTGTCATTTCAGCAGGTACTTTAAGTCCAATTACTTCAAGCATAGTTGGAGCAATATCTGCTAAAATTCCACTTTCTTTTAAAGGCTTAGCCTCTTTAGAAACATATACAAAAGGCACTGGATCAGTAGTATGTGCTGTCATTGGTTCTCCATTGGAATAATCAATCATTATTTCAGCATTACCATGATCTGCAGTTATAAATACTGTTCCATCCTTCTCTAATATTCTATCCACAATTTTGCCTAAACATACATCCACAGCTTCAATTGCTTTTTTTGCTGCTTCAAATACTCCTGTATGACCTACCATGTCTGGATTTGCAAAATTTAATATAATCATGTCATACTCATCTGAATCAATTCTCTTTAATGCTTCATCACAAACTTCATATGCACTCATCTCAGGCTTTAAATCATAAGTTGCTACCTTTGGTGATTGTATTAATGCTCTATCTTCATTTTTATTAGGAGCTTCAACTCCGCCATTAAAGAAGAATGTAACATGAGCATATTTTTCTGTTTCTGCAATTCTTAATTGTTTCTTACCATTATTACTTACATACTCTCCTAATGTGTTAGTATAAGATTCAGGCTTGTATGCAATTGAAACATTTTCTAAAGTCTTATCATATTGTGTTAAGCATAAATAATTTAATTTTAATGATTCTCTTTCAAATCCATCAAAAACTTTATCATTTATTGCTCTAGTTATTTCTCTTGCCCTATCTGGTCTAAAGTTAAAGAAAATAACTGAATCATTATTTGAAATTTTTCCAACTGGTTTACCATCTTCTAAAATTACTGTTGGTAATACAAATTCATCAGTCTTATTATCATGATATGATTTTTCAACTGCATTAACTGCTGAAGTATTTTCTTCACCTTTACCAAGTACCATTGCATTATATGCTAGCTGTACTCTTTCCCATCTCTTATCTCTATCCATAGCATAATATCTTCCAGATATACTTGCAATTTTTCCAACACCAAGCTCTGCTAAGTATTTTTCAAGATCAGCCACAAACCCAATTCCTGAAGAAGGAGCTACATCTCTTCCATCAAGGAAAGCATGAACATAGACTTTAGTTAATCCTTTTTCCTTTGCAAGCTTCAAAAAAGCTTTTAAATGATCAATATGAGAATGAACACCACCATCAGACAATAAACCTAATAAATGAAGTGAAGAATTTGCTTTTTTTGCTTTATCCATTACATCATTTATTTCTTTATTATTAAAAAAGTTTCCTTCTTTTATTTCTTTAGTTATTCTTGTAAGTTCTTGATAAATTATTCTTCCAGCACCTATATTTAAATGTCCAACTTCTGAATTACCCATTTGACCATCTGGTAATCCTACATTAAGTCCACTAGCTCCAAGCTGAGTATGAGGATACTTTTCAATTAATTTATCATAATTTGGTTTGTATGCTGCTTTAACAGCATTACCATCTAATTTTTCTGTTATTCCGAATCCGTCTAAAATCATTAACATTACAGGTTTCTTAGCCATTTCAAACCTCCATAAATATTTTCATTATCATAATATAATTATATTAGAAATTTACGATAGCTGCAAAATCTTTAGCTACTAAACTAGCTCCGCCAACTAATGCACCATCAATATCAGATTTTCCCATTTGTTCAGCAATAGTTGAAGGTTTAACAGAACCACCATATTGAATTCTTACTTTTTCTGCTATTTTCTTTCCATATAGACCTTCAACAACTTTTCTGATTGCAGCTATTGTATCATTTGCTTGATCAGCAGTAGCTGTTTTTCCAGTTCCTATTGCCCAAATAGGTTCATATGCAATAACTAATTTTTCTACCTGCTCTGCAGCAAGTCCTGCTAAATCTAATTTAATCTGTCTTCCAATAACTTCTCCAGTTATATCTGCTTCTCTTTCTTCAAGAGTTTCTCCAACGCATAGTATTGGAATTATATTGTGTGCAAAAGCAGCTTTTAATTTTTTGTTTACAGTTTCATCTGTCTCATTAAAATATTGTCTTCTTTCGCTATGTCCTATTATTACATAATCTATTGCTAAAGCTTCAAGCATTCTTGGAGCAATTTCTCCAGTGAAGGCACCTTTTTCTTCAAAATAGAAATTCTGTGCACCAACTTTAATGTTGCTTCCAGCTGCAGCTTTTTTTACTGCATCTAAAGCTACAAATGTAGGACATACAACTACTTCACTTTCTGATTCTTTAACTAATGGTTTTAATTCTTCTACTAATTTAACAGCTTCTTCTATTGTGTTATGCATTTTCCAATTTCCAGCTATAATAGGTTTTCTCATTATTAAACACTCCTTCTATCTATGTAAGTTTTGTTTTATTATTCATATAATTTACTTTGTTTAGTTGAGAATTGAGAGTGGAGAGTTAAAAGTAAATAAGTTTTTTCTCTGCTTTTACTGCAAAAAGTATACTATTACCCTCAATTCCCCACTGAGTAAGTTATCTATAATTATTTATCATTTAATGCAGCAATTCCTGGTAATTCAATTCCTTCTAAGAATTCAAGTGATGCTCCGCCGCCAGTTGAAATATGAGTCATCTTATCTCCAAAGCCTAATTGATTAACAGCAGCAGCACTATCTCCTCCACCAATTACAGTTGTAGCATCAGATTCAGCCATAGCTTTTGCAACTGCAATTGTACCTTTTGCAAAGTTAGCAAATTCAAATACGCCCATAGGTCCATTCCAAATTACAGTCTTTGCATCTTTTACAGCATTAGCATAAAGTTCTGCTGATTTTGGTCCAATATCAAGTCCTAAGTATCCATCAGGAATATTTTGATCTTTAGTTACTACTGGTTCAGCATCAGCACTAAATTTATCTCCAATTATATTATCAACAGGTAATAATAATTTAACACCCTTAGCTTCAGCCTTTACCATCATTTCTTTAGCATAATCAACTTTATCAGCTTCAAGTAATGAAGTTCCAATAGTATAACCTTGTGCTTTTAAGAATGTATAAGCCATTCCTCCACCTATAATTAATGTATCAACTTTTTCAAGTAAATTGTTTATAACATTAATTTTATCTGAAACTTTAGCTCCTCCTAAAATTGCAACAAATGGTCTTACTGGACTATTTACAGCTTCTCCTAAGAATTTTAACTCTTTCTGAATTAAGTATCCGCATACTGCTGTAGAAACAAATTGAGTTACTCCAACTGTTGAGCAGTGTGCTCTGTGAGCTGTTCCAAAAGCATCATTTACATAAATATCAGCAAGAGATGCTAAATCCTTTGAAAAAGCTTCTTCATTCTTTCCTTCTTCTTTTCTATATCTTGTATTTTGAAGTAATACAACATCTCCATCATTCATTTTAGCAACAGCAGCTTTTGCATTTTCTCCAACTACTACATCATCTGCAGCAAAAACTACTTCCTTACCAAGCATTTCAGATAATCTTTTTGCAACTGGTGCTAATGATAATGCTGGATCTGGTCCTTTTGCTTTTCCAAGGTGTGAGCAAAGAATAACCTTAGCTCCATTTTGTACTAAATATTTAATTGTTGGAAGTGCACCAACTAATCTATTTTCATCTGTAATTTTTCCATCTTTAAGTGGAACATTAAAGTCACATCTTACTAATGTTCTTTTACCTTTTACTTCAATATCTTCAATTGTTTTTTTATTAAAACTCATTACCTTCACCTCATCATATAATTTAAAAGGCCTGGTCTCATAGACCAAACTACAAAACCAGACCTTTTATTTTATTAAAATATTATTTTATTATGTTATGTTATCGATTATTGAGCATCTACTGTTGCAGCATGTATAGTTAAATCGATAAGTTTGTTTGAATAACCCCATTCATTATCATACCAAGAAACTAATTTAACGAAGTTACCGTTTAATGCAATACCAGCTTCTGCATCAAATATAGAAGTTCTCTTGTCATGTACAAAATCTGTTGAAACAACTGCATCTTCAGTATATCCTAATATACCTTTTAATTCGCCTTCTGAAGCTTCTTTTACTGCAGCTTTAATTTCTTCATATGTAGCACTTTTTTCTAATCTGCAAGTTAAATCAACAACTGAAACGTCTATTGTTGGTACTCTGAAAGACATACCAGTTAATTTTCCATTTAATTCAGGAATAACTTTACCAACTGCTTTTGCAGCTCCTGTTGAAGATGGAATTATGTTAGCAGCTGCTGCTCTTCCGCCTCTCCAGTCTTTGTTTGAAGGACCATCAACAGTTTTTTGAGTAGCTGTTGTTGAGTGAACAGTAGTCATTAATCCTTCAACTATTCCAAACTTGTCATTGATAACTTTTGCAAGTGGAGCAAGACAGTTTGTAGTACATGAAGCATTTGAAATAACTTTTAAATCTTTAGTGTAAGAAGTGTGGTTAACACCCATTACGAACATTCTAGCATCTGCTGATGGAGCAGAAATAACAACTTTCTTAGCTCCTCCTTTAAAGTGAGCTGATGCTTTTTCAGTAGTAGTAAATACACCAGTACATTCAAGAACATATTCAGCTTCTGCTGAAGCCCAGTTAATGTTTGCTGGATCTTTTTCAGCAAAAACCTTTATTTTTTGTCCATTAACTATTAATAAATTATTATCATGATCAATTGAAATTTCTCCTTGGAATTTACCATGAACTGAATCATAAGTTAACATGTATACCATGTAGTCTAATCCTATAAATGGATCATTAATACCCTTTACTTCTACTTGTGGATTTTCGATTGCTGCCTTAAATGCAAGACGACCTATTCTTCCAAAACCATTAATTCCAACTTTTACCATTTGAAATTACCTCCTAAATAAATATAATTTATAATTATGAATTAAAAATTTATTATTTTTAATTCTTAATTGCCAAATGTAAATATGAACAATAGATATTTTAAACTTTAAAATTTATTTTGTCAAAACATACATTAATTTATTCTTTTTTGTTTAAAATATTTATTATTTCTCGTGCAGCACCTTCGTCTGTTATCAAAATGCTGTTTGAATTATGTATCTCAATTGCTACAATAGCTTCTGCTTTACTTTTTCCAGCAGCAACAGCAACTGAATTTTTAATTTTTTTAACATCTTCATTCCCTATACCAATGACAGGTGTAGAATATATAACCTTGCCTTTGTTGTTAAAATAATACCCAAAAGCTTCACCAACTGCACCTAACTGTGAAAGTTCATCAATTTTTTCTTCGCTGAGTCCTCTTCTTTTTGCCATCTTACATGCTCTACCAATTCCATAAAGCAAAACATCAGCATGATGAATATTATCAACTATTTCTTTTATATCTTTCTCATTTAGTATAGTATTTAATGCATTATCACTTAAATTATCAGGAACATGCAAAAGCTTATAAGAAGATCCTATTTTTTTTGCTAAACTAGCTGCTAAATTGTTAGCTTGAGTTTCAACATTTCTTCCTATTCCACCTCTGGCTGGTACAACTAAAACATCTTTTAAATTAGAAACCTTAGGAATGTTGTCAATGACTTCTTTAATTGTTGAACCTCCTGTAATTGCAACTGTATATCCATTTTTAATAAGACCCTTAAAGTGATTTGCTGCTGCTTTTCCAAGTTCATTTAATATAGTTTTGTCTTCATCAATATCACCTGGAACAATTACAATATCTTTTATTCCTAATTTATCCTTTATAATTTTTTCAATTTCAGAAAGTCCTTTTAATTCATGAATAAAATCTTTTAATCTGCTAATTATGTCTTCTCCCTCAGATGTAATACTCATACCTGGAGTATTAATTTTTATTAATCCCTGCTCTTTAAGAAAATTTATTTCTGTTCGAACAATCCTTTCTCCTACTCCAAGCTCATCAGCAAGTATCCTTCGACCAATAGGCTGATTATAATATATTGTTCTTAGAATATTATATCTTTTTTGAAGCAATTCTATCATCTCTGGCACTATTTTTTGCTGTAACTTCAAAATATCATACAAATAAAACACCTCTTTGGTCTTCTGATGTCCCACTTATCTATTTTATGTCCCACTTATATTATAAAGTAATTATCTATATTTTTAAATTAGTATTCGTTAATTTTTTGTGAACATTCTGTAAATTTTCATTTATTCTATAATCTAATAATTTTCAATAAAAAATATACCATAAGCATTAGGTCCCGAATGAGTTCCTACTACACACCCTATATTATTAACATAATATATTTTATTATGTATTTCCATATATTCTTTTAACACTTCAAAATTTTCTACAGCATCTTCATGTAAAAGTAAACTTGTTTCTCCTTGCTTTATTCCTTTACTTTCAACATATTCAAAAAGAGCTTTTAATGCTTTTTTACTCCCACGTATTTTATCTACAACATTAAGTTCGCCATTCTGCATGCTTAGTATAAGCTTTATTCCAAGAACGGATCCAATTACTCCTGCTGTTTTTGATAATCGTCCTCCTCTAACTAAGTTATCTAAGCTCTCAAATATCAAAAAACTTTTAATATGTGGTATTACATTATTAATTTCCTTTTGAATTCTATCAATACTATATCCTTCCTGCACCAATTTACATGCTTTAATAACTAAAACACCTAATCCATTTGTAACATTTAAACTATCAACAACACAAATATTATTAGCTCCCAGCATTTCTTTAGCTATACATGCAGACTGATAAGTACCACTCATTTTAGATGTAATATGAATTGAGCAAATATCATATCCCTGTTCAATATATTTTTTATAGCAATCATAAAACCTTTGAGGTGATACCAAGGATGTGGATGGGAATATAGCACTATTTTTCATTTTATTAAAAAATTCATCTGATTTTAAGTTTTTACCGTCATAGTAACTTTCATCACCAAATCTAACTATTAGCGGAAGTACTTCAATATCATATTTTTCTATTATATGTTTAGATAAATCGCTTGTACTATCAGTTATTATTTTAATTTTTTTCATTTAAAATTCTCCATAATCTAATATTAATATAAATTTTTACGCTTAAAAATCAGTCCTAAATTTCTTATTTATTTTTACTTCATATCTGGAAAATCAAATTGTCTTAAGGCTTCATAAGCTACTATAGACACTGTATTTGCTAAATTTAATGAACGGGTACTTGTATTGAGCATAGGAACTCTTATACATCTTTCTGGATCACTATCCCTTATTTCATCAGGAAGTCCACAAGTTTCTCTCCCAAAAATAATAAAATCTCCTTCTTTAAATTTAACATCTGTATATATTTTTTTACCTTTTGTTGTAGAAAAATAAAAAGTCGAATCTTTATATTTTTCTCTTAGTTCATTATATGATTCATATAATTCTAACTTCAAATAAGGCCAATAATCAAGACCTGCCCTT
>JAUZPN010000035.1 GCA_030705885.1 Bacillota bacterium
AGTTCATTTTGGTTTTCCTTTGGGATGGCATAATGATCTCCATAAAGAACTATAATAGAATCTTTTGAAATTCCAGTTGTATCTAATTCATTTAAAAAATCGCCCAGCTGAGCATCGGTATAGTGTATTGCTTTAAGATAATTACCTGTAAGAGTGTTCTCAAAATTTCCAACATTAAAATCACCATAATGTTTTACATCATCATAAGGGTAATGGCTGCTTAAAGTAATCATAAATGAATAATAAGGTTTTTTCATATTTTGAAGTTTTACTAGAGATTGTTTCAAATAAGAACTATCACTAAGTCCTAATCCAATTTTTTCATCTATATTATAATCTTTTTCACTATAAAAATTTTGAAAACCTAATGCTTTATACATAATATTTCTGTTCCAAAAACTTTGTCTATAACCATGCAATACAGAAGTTTCATAACCTTGTTTATCAAATGCATTAGCTAGAGAGTGATAATCATTGTAAGCATATAAATAATAAACTGCACCTGAAGAAGCTGGATAAAGAGAATTATTAGTCATAAATTCAGCATCAGAAGTTCCTCCAGCAGCTACTTGATAAAAGAAGTTATCAAAATATTCACTGTTTTTAAGCCATTTATTTAAGTTAGGTGTAATTTCACTTCCATTTATTGACCTGCCAATTACAAACTGTTGAAGAGCCTCTACTTGTATCATTATTAAATTTTTATTTTTAAGAGAACCAGTATAATTATTAGAACCAGGTTGTGAATTTGACTTAAAATATGATGAAATATCATTTTGTTTAGTTTTAGAAATAGGCTTACTATTTTGTATTGTAGAAATTAAATAGTTATATATATCAATTCCATGAGCATTTATTATACCTAAATTTTCAGCAATATAGATTCTGTTAAACATAGTAGTAATGAGACGTGGTTGTTCTACAGAAAGCTTATAAAAATAAAAAGTGTTAATAAGAGCACCTAAAACAATCAGACTAGTGCATAAAGAGAGTTTTAACTTTTTTGATAAGTTTTTAAAATCAATTTTCTTATAAAAATTTTTTAGCACAAATAGAAAAGGTATATCAATAATTAATAAAAAATCTGTTAATTTAAAAAGATTTCCTAAACTAGATTTGACTGAACCAAGAAGAAAAATATTACGGATAATGGATACTGAAATAATATCTTTAAAGTACCTAAAGTAATTTATGTCAGCAATCAAAAATATGCTTATAATTATATCTAGTGTTAAAAGTGCATTTGTACGTTTATTTTTATTAAATAAAAATGTTAAAGATATAAGTATAAGAATTGAAGCTATTATAGGAGGGAGAACTTTTAGATAATCAAAAATTGATATTCCAGTTTGCATAGTATAAAAACATATTTTTAAAATAATTAATATAGTAAAAGCTAATACATCTAAATTATAAAAAAGAAAAAGTTTGAATCTTTTCATAAAATTCCTCCTGAGTAAAATGTTTATTAAAATCTAATTATAAAATTATAAATCAGTACTGTGAATAAAATATAAATAATAAGTTAAGAAAATATGAATAGGAAATTAATAATAATTAATATTTGTATATATATACTTTCCTCGGTCATATTTAGTTCCAATTAATTTGTGAATGATAGCGAGGAGAAGCTTCTTTTAGAAATTTATTGGAACTTTGTGACAGAAGATAGTATGACATCAAAATTAAAGCCATTTTATTTATTAATATGACTTTAATTTTGATTATATGATGTTTTGTTATAAAGTTCACCTAAATGAGAATAAAAATAATATTTAGGTATACTTTCCTCGTCACATTTAGTTCCAATTAATTTGCAAATGATAACCATGCAAAGCTTCTTTTGGAAATTTATTGGAAATTTGTGACTGAGGATAGTAAAGTTTACGAACTAAGCTTTTGTTACATTAACAGCTTGGTCGCCCTTATCACCTTGAGTTAATTCAAAAGATACTTTTTCACCTTGTTCAAGTGATTTAAATCCACTTGATGCAATACCAGAAAAATGAACAAATACATCTTTTCCTTCTTCTGTTGTTATAAAACCAAATCCTTTTTGAGCATTAAACCATTTTACTGTTCCTAACATTAAAAACTCCTCCTAAAAATATAACTTAATTTATTATTGTAAGAATTACAATAATATTTTCTCACAAAAATAATTATTTATTCTTTTTAAAAGTGCTTTTATAAATTTAGTAATTTTACAATGATACTCACTTATGTTATACTTTCCTCATACATTTAGTTCCAATTAATTATTATAAATTTAATGAATGAGGTGGAAAGTTATGAGTAACATTGAAGAAAATTATCCTATATTTGATTCTCATGCACATTATGATGATGAAGCTTTTGATGAAGATAGAGATGCTGTTATTAATGAACTAAAAAATAACAATATTGTTGGTGTTTTAAATTGTGGTTCTTCTGTTAAAGGATCTAGAATGTCAGTTGAACTTGCAGAAAAGTATGATTTTATTTATGCTGCAGTAGGCATACATCCAGAAATGGCAAACGAGCTCAATGATGAAATATTAGAAGAATTCAAAAGTTTTGCTTTAAAAGAAAAGGTTAAAGCAATTGGAGAAATCGGTTTAGATTATTATTGTGATGAAAATCCTTCAAGAGAAATTCAAAAAGATGTTTTTATTAAGCAGATGGAGCTGGCAAAAGAATTAAAGTTACCAGTAGTTATTCATGATAGAGAAGCTCATGAAGACACTTTGAACATAATGAAACAATTTAAAGGATTAAATGGTGTTGTACATTGTTTTTCCGGAAGTGTAGAATTTGCAAAAGAATGTCTAAATTTAGGATATTATATAGGCTTTACTGGAGTGATAACTTTCAAAAATGCAAGAAAAATTATTGATGTTGCAAAAGAGGTTCCAATAGATAGAATGCTTATTGAAACAGATTGCCCATACCTATCACCGGTACCACTTAGAGGAAAGAGAAATCGCTCTGAAAACATCAAGTTTATAGTCGATAAAATAGCTACTGTAAAAAATATGGAAATAAATGAAATCTGTTGTAAAACGATTCTTAATACAAAAGGGTTGCTAAATTTGAATTTTTAGTGTATAATAATTTCAAGTTCTAAATTTTGAAATTGGTAAGAATATACAAGTCTAATAATGAAATCATAGGTTTGTTTGTTTTTTCCTTTCTCAATATTTATATATAACATACTAAAATTTTTATTTTGTGTGTTATATATATCATTAATACATTATCTTTATTTAAAGGGATTCCCAGAGGAATGCTGTCTAAACACTACTTTAAACGTTATCATCAATTTTAATTATTTATACAATAAGTGATTTGACAGAAAAAATTTATATGAGTTCAAAATTAAATATTTATTGAACTCACGAAAGAAGGGGGGAAACTTTAATGGTGAACAGATTGAAAAGTAAATTTAAAATTTATTTTTCAAAAGAAGTTAAAGCTATTCTTATTGTTTTGTTTGTACTAGCAGTAGTAACAATAGGAATATGCAGCACCAGAAAGACCGTTACTATTTCCGTTAATGGAAATGAGATGAAGGTTACAACATTTAGAAAAACATTTAGAAAAGTGCTTTCTGATAATGGTGTAACAATAGGAGCTAAAGATAAAGTAACACCTAATATTGACAGTAAAGTAAAAAGAACAGACAATATATCTATAAAAAGAGCAATAAAAATAGTTGTTGATGATGGTGGAGTTAAAACAAACATAATGACAACAAAAGACAGTGTGGACCAACTGCTTAGCAGTGAAGGTTATTTACTGGCAGCAAGTGATAAAGTATCTCCAAGTATGGGGTCAGTATTAAAGCCAGGAATGGAAATTCAGATTACAAGAATTGATTCTAAAGTAATCAAAGAAAATTTACCGGTAGATTATCAAACTACGGTTCAACAAGATGATAACATGGAAAAAAGTACTACAAGAGTTGTACAAGATGGTGTTCAGGGAGAGAAACAAATATCTACTCAAGTTATTTTCCAAAATGGAAAGGAAATTGCCAGACAAATTATTAGTGAAGTTATAACAAAGCAGCCTATTGTTAAAATAGTTGCAGAAGGCACATTGGGTGCTATTACTACTTCCCGTGGCGGGGATAAGGTCCTTTATACAAAAGCTATTAGTGTTAAGGCAACATCCTATAGCAATGATGCTATTACATCTACAGGGTTAAAGACTGTAAGAAATATTGATGGCTATAGCACAATAGCAGTAGATCCAACAGTAATTCCTTATGGGACAAGACTTTATATCCCAGGTTATGGTTTTGGAATCGCAACAGATTGCGGCAGTGCAATAAAAGGAAATAGAATTGATGTATATTTAAATACAGAAGATGATGCCAAAGACTGGGGAGTCCAATGGATGGATATTTATATTTTAAAATAAGAGCGAAAGCTCTTATTTTTTTTTGTGGTTCACTTGAATAATGAATTATAGTATAATATACTTTGTTCGTCACATTTAGTTCCACTTAATTTATAAATGATAGCGTAGAGAAACTTCTTTTAAAAATTTAGTGGAACTTTGTGACCGAACATAGTATAAGGCTACTAAACTAATTTAAGGAGAGTAAGAATGATTAAAGAAGTAATTGTTGTTGAAGGAAGAGATGACATAACAGCAGTAAAAAGAGCGGTGGATGCTGAAGTTATTGCTGTAGGTGGATTTGGAATAAATGCAAAAGTAATAAATAGAATAAGAGAAGCTCAAAAGAGAAAAGGTGTAATTGTTTTGACAGATCCAGATTTTGCAGGAGAAAAAATCAGAAGTATAATTTCTAAAAGAGTTGAAGGAATAAAGCATGCATATATTTCCCAAGAAGAAGGAATTAAAAATGGTGATATTGGTGTTGAAAATGCATCAGAAGAAAGTATAATAAGAGCATTAGAGCATGCTAAATGCAGTATAACTGAAAAAAGGGAAGAATTTGATATTCAAGATATGATGTATTTTAAACTTACAGGTAATGAGAAATCAAAGGAGCTTAGAGCAAAATTGGCGAAAGAACTAGGAATAGGTTTTTGCAATACAAATCAATTTCTAAAAAGGCTAAACAATTATGGTATTACAAAAGAAGAATTTATTAATGCATTAGATAAGATTAAAGTAGTTTAATTAAAGGAGAATAATATGGATAATTATACAACAAAGGATATTGTAAAGAAATATGGATTCAAGTTTTCTAAGAGTTTGGGTCAAAATTTTTTAATAGATGACACTGTACTTACGGATATAGTTAATGGTTCTGAAGTTAATGAAGAAGATATTGTAATAGAAATAGGACCAGGAGTAGGAACACTTACAAAAGAATTGCTTAGAAAATCAAAAAAAGTGTATGCTATAGAATTAGATGATGATTTAATTCCTATTCTGCAGAAAGAACTAAAGGATTTTCAAAATTTTGAATTGATACATAATGATGCTTTAAAGGTTGATTTTAATGAAATTATAGGTTATGAAGCATCTGTTAAAGTTGTAGCAAACCTGCCTTATTATGTTACTACACCAATAATAGCAAAACTATTAAAGGAAAATTACAGATTTAAATCAATTACAATTATGATACAAAAGGAAGTAGCAGAAAGATTTTTAGCTAAGTGCAGTACAAAGGAGTATGGTTCAATTACATTACTGATTCAATATTATTGCAATATAATACCTATAAGGAAAGTTTCTCAATCTTCATTTATTCCACAGCCTAAAGTTGAATCTATGGTAATTAAAATGGATAGACTTTCTGCACCAAGGGTTATAGTTAAAAATGAAGAATTGTTCTTTAAAATAATAAGAGAATCTTTCAATTTTAGAAGAAAAACTTTGTGGAATGCTTTAAAAAACTTAAAAATTAATGCAGATATGCTAAAAGCTGCATTTATTAAATCTGGAATAGATGACAGAAGAAGAGGAGAGACTCTATCTATAGAAGAATTTGCAGTACTTTCAGATTGTATTGATGAATTATTAAGATAATTTATAATAATGTGTTCACTTTTTGAATAGTCCTTCATATATTATTAATGAATAATTATTATGGAGGGCTTTGGTTTGACGCAAAAAAAGAGTTACAGTAGGTATTTTATTATATTACAAGAAGAAGAAAAAGGATATTCTTTAGCATCTGATAAATTGCCATCTGGATATGCAAAGCTGGAGATAAAAAATGATAAATGTAAAATTTCGTATTATGTTCAAAATTTAAAAAAAGAAAGACAGCCCTATTTTATGATATTGATTTGTTATAAAAAAGGGGTAGAAAAAGTAATAAATTTAGGTGAATTGAACATAGACGATTATGGAAGAACAGAAATTTCCCGTGAGTACCAAAGTGATAATATAGGGGGATCTAATATTTCTGTGGACAAAGTTGTTGGGGCTGCCATAGTTAAATTTGATGGAAAATTTATATTTTCTGTTATGAGTGGATTTTCAGTTTCAGAGATACCTGAATGGAAAAATCTAACAGTATTTACCCAAGCTGTAGAAAAAGTAGAGGAAAAAATTGAGGTAAAAAGTGAATTTGATAAATACGAATCTATTATTGAAACTATGAAAGAAAACCCTGTAAATAATCATGCAGATAAAGAAGAGAATGCTTTGAAAGAAAATTTAGAACCTGTTTCAGTTAATGATGGTAATAAGGCTGTGGAAACTTTATCAGAAAATGATAGTGATCAAATCACAGAAACTTTTGCAGAAAATGATGTTTTAGAAAATGCAGAACCTGATACAGAGAACAAAACAAGGCATGAAGAGGAGAATGCAACACAAGAGCAAATACAAAAAATAATAGAACAGGAACCAAATATTAAAATCAATGAGGAGTCACCTGAAGAACAAATACCAGAAATGCAAAATTATGAGGAACCATCTCAGGAAATACAAAATGAAGAAATAACAGAAAAGCTAAAACCAGAATGTTATAGTTGTAATAAAAAAACAGAGAACTATTTATCAGTAAATAAGTTTTTTACAGGAGTTGTTGAGGAATTTAAAGAACTAGGAGATTTATGCCATGAAATTAAAAGATGTAAGTGGTATGAAGCAGAAGTAAAAAGCGTTGAATATTTATATGATACATCTAATTATGATAGATATGTAGTAGCATACTATCCTATGTTATCTTACTATGAGTACATTAAAAGCTATGGCCATTTTGTTTTAGGTTATAAGTGTAACATTAATGGAGAACTTAAGTATATTGTGTATGGAATTAAAGGGCGAAGACATAGAAAAGATCAGCCTTTTGGAGGTAAAACAGGTTTTGTAACATGGATTCCTTTGAAAGAAGATGAGGAAAATGAAGATAGTCTAGGATATTGGCTTTTATTTTATGACTATAAAAATACAGTTGTTGTAGTCCCTGTAAAGTAAGTATAATTTGTTGCTGTTTAATTTAGCAAAATGTGGATGTTTAACCGCCTTTGTTAAAATTAAACAGCATATTTACTTTGAATATATGAATTATTATTTACATATATTATCTTCGATAACAAAGTTCCATTAATATTTATAAAATTGGGAAGTGATAATTGTGAGAATGCTGATTATAGATGGAAAAAAGCTGGGCATATCTATAATATTACTTGGACTTATGCTGATAATGTTTGGAATTTCTGCACAAATAAGCGGAGGGCTTAGGTATGTAGCTCTCATACAAAATGATATGACAAGCCTTAAAACATATTATGCAATTGATAATAAGCTTTCATACAAGATGCCGTCTGATTGGAAAAATGAGACTGAAAAATTTGAAGTTGGAGAAATATTATATCATAGCAATTTTTATTCAAAAGATGGTAAAATATCAGGTTCCGTAGAGGTATTTGGAAATACACAAGATATGGATGGCTTTGTAAAAAGAAATAAAGAAATATTTGAAAAAAATAATATATTAAAAAATTATAACATAAAAAAAGTAAAAATAAATAATAAAGAAGCATACTTTATAACCTATGAATTAAAAAATAAAGATGATATTAATCATAAGTGTACTGAGTATTATATAAGATATAATGATGGATTTATTCGAGATTCATTTTTTGTTATTGATAGTAATTTTAAAGAAAATATGCCTACTATTTTTAGGGCTATTGTGGAGACTTTTAAATACTAAGTATTACATCCATGATGATGCAGTACAACCGCGGATGAAAATAGTAACAATTATTTTCTAATTAGCTATAGGTATATAAAATAATTTATTGATTTAAACAACTTATAGTATTATAATTTAATATATAAAAATAAAGAGAAGCGGATTTGCTTCTCTTATTTATTAATATTAAAGTTATTATGGGAGGGGTTTTTTTGAGACCAGTTTTATTTAAGGTATTTGGACATAATATTTATGGTTATGGTTTAATGATGGCTTTAGGAATAATAGCAGCAGTAGTATTAGTTAACTATAGAGCTAAAAAAGAGGGATATGATGAAGATAGCATTTTAAATATGGCTATTATTTCGATTATTGGAGGATTCCTTGGAGGCAAAATACTATTTTGGATTACTGAAATTAAAAGTATTATAGCACAACCATCAATTATACTTAATATAAGTAATGGTTTTGTTGTATATGGTTCTATAATTGGTGGAGCTTTAGGATTAATAATTTATGCTAAAAGGAAAAAGTGGGATTTATTAAAAACATTTGATTTAGTTATCCCAAGCTTACCACTAGCCCAAGCTATAGGAAGAATAGGATGTTTCTTAGCAGGATGCTGCTACGGTAAAGAAACAAATTTAACTATTGGTGTAACATTTAAAGAAGGATCTTTGGGACCTACAAATATAAAAGTACTTCCTACAGAAATTTTTTCATCAATATTTGATTTCTTGCTTTTTATATTTCTTATCTGGTATTGTAAAAAAGAAAGAAAAGATGGCAGAGTTTTTTCTTTGTATTTAATAATATATAGTATTGGCAGGTTTTTAGTAGAATTTTTAAGAGGAGATCCAAGAGGTTTTATTGGATCATTATCAACATCACAATTTATAAGTATTTTTGTTTTTGTTTTTGGTATAATTTTATTTAATTTAGAAAAATTTAAAAAACACAAAAAGGATGATATGCAGGAGGGATAAAGTTGAAAAATACTAAGTACATATTATGTATATGTATAATATTAATATTATCTTTATGCTTTTCAGGCTGCAATGTGTCTGCTTTAAATTTAAAGCAAAAAGTAAATATAAAAAATGCAGATTTTGAATATATAAAACAAGGAAAAATTAGAACTATAACAATTCAAAGTACTCGTGATAAAAGTTATAAATTCATAATTACAGATCAAAGAACTATAAGTGATCTTTATGATATTTTATCATCAGCTAAAGCAGTGAGTTCTAAATCTTCATTAGATCCAGATTACATATTTGAACTGCATGAATCTTCAAACAAAATATATACATTCAAATATGTATCTAGTTTAAATGATTTTGATTCAGGTAATTTTTATAGTGATAATAAAATATATTCTGTATCAAGTAAAATAGATGATAATATTATTAGCAGCTTTTCAGCTTTAAAAAGGACACCTAAGAACTTTAATGGTGTATATTATGAAGGAATATTAGAAATACTTTCAATGTATGGAAAAAGAGATAATAAAAAAATAGGTGTTGATATTTCATCAGATTTTGAATCACTAAAGTTTGTTATTTCAGCTAACTTGGAGTCGTTTAATAATAAACTTGTTTCAATAGACAAAAATATGGAATTGAAAAAAGATAATAAAAACTATGATGTTATAGCAAATGTAAAAACTCAAGGCTATAAATCTGATAGGTACAAAATTATAATCACTTTTACTGATAGTACAGATAACAGTGAAACAAAATATTATATGGATGCAAGCTATAAAAATGATAGATGGAACTTTGATATTTTTACAAGCAGTGACACTGATAAAGTGAAAAGCTTCTAATCCACAGTAAAACCTGTGGATTTTATTTTACAAAATTTTAAGAATTGATTAATTTAATATTTATAATAAAATTGTATAATTATAATAAGCATCTTATATTTTTTATACAATTCTATATTTTCATTGTTACATTTAGTTTCAATTAATTTGTGAATGATAGTTAGGAGAAGTTCCTTTCAGAAATTTATTGTAACTTTGTGAACTAGGATAGTATAAGTGTATTTTTAAATGTAAGTATTTAGCAAAAATATAGGCGGTGATAGCTTGTCTTTTAGAATTAAATTGGTAATATCATATATTGCAATGATTATTTTTCCTATAATTTTGTCAGCAATTGTAATAAACGCTCTTATATATAGTTCTGCAAAGAAAGTATGTAAAATATATAATTTTAAAATGAATAGTAATCCTGTTACATTGGTGCGATTTATTGTTGATATGCATGTGGATTCTTTTTCAGAAGTGTCAAATACTATCACGAATAATCCTGAAAGTTTAAAGGATGTTAAGTATATTAAAAATATTGATAAAGATTTAAAAAATAATAATTCTGGTATAGTTGTAATTATTAATAATTCAATAATATATACATCTGATATTATTAAGAAATTAGGTATAGATGCAAAAAATATTAAAAATACCGAGGTTAAGGTTAACAATAGAGACATATTAGAAAATCAATGGCTGATAAAACATGAAAATTTTAGTTTTGGGGGAAATAATGGAGTAGTATATTTGATAACTGATACTAAACCTATTGTAAGTATTGTCAAAGGATTAATAGTTTCATCTTTTTTATCAATACTAATTATATTAATTCTTACAGATGGGGTACTTACTTTTTTAGTATCTAGAAGTATATTAGTTCCTATAAATGAACTAAAAAAATCATCAATAAAGATAAAAGAAGGAGATTTAGATTTTAATGTAAATGTTTATAATAAAGATGAATTAGGAGAACTTTGTATTGCATTTGAAGAAATGAGATTCAAACTTAAGGAATCTGTGGATGTAAAGCTTCAATATGAAAATAACAGAAAAGAATTGATTTCAAATATATCTCATGATTTAAAGACACCTGTAACTGCTGTTAAGGGATACATTGAAGGTATAATGGACGGCGTGGCAGATACACCTGAAAAAATGGAGAAATACACCAAAACTATTTATTCAAAAGCAAATGCAATGGATAAATTGATTGATGAGTTGTTTTTATTTTCAAAATTAGATTTAAATAAATTAACATTTAACTTTGAAAAAATCAATCTTATAAATTATCTGAAAGATTGTACAGAAGAATTGAAATTTGACTTAGAAAAGAATGGAATAGATTTAGTTTTTATTATTGATATAGATGAAGACGAAGATATAATAGCACTAGTTGATAGAGAACGATTAAAAAGAGTAATAATTAATTTAGTGGATAATGCTGTTAAGTATATGGATAAAGAAAACGGCATTATAATAATTATTCTAAAAGCTAGTGATAATAATGCCTTGGTTGAAATACGAGATAATGGAAGAGGAATTTCAAAGGAATCACTTCCATTTATATTTGATAGGTTTTATAGAACAGATTTTTCTAGAAATTCTTCTACTGGAGGAAGCGGTTTAGGACTTGCAATTGCAAAAAAAATAATTGAAGAACATGGAGGAAATATTATGGCGGAGAGTGAATTAAATGAAGGTACAGCCATTATATTTACATTAAAAAGGTTTAAACAAATATAATATACTTTCCACAGTCACATTTAGTTTCAATCAATTTGTGAATGATATCGAAGTAAAGCTTCTTTCAGAAATTTAGTGGAACTTTGTGACCAAGGATAGAATAGGAAAAAATTAATAAAATAAGGCAGGTATTTTAAATGAAAAGAATATTGATAGTTGAAGATGAACAGAGTATAGCTGAACTTGAGAGAGATTATCTTGAAATAAGTGGATACTCTGTTGATATTAAAGATAATGGAAAAGATGGACTTGATAGTGCACTTTCAAAACAATATGACTTAATTATATTAGATATTATGTTACCAGAGTTAGATGGCTTTGAGGTATGCAAAAATATAAGAAATGAAAAAGACATTCCAATAATAATGGTATCAGCAAAAAAAGAAGATATAGATAAAGTCAGAGGACTTGGAATAGGTGCTGATGATTACATTACAAAGCCATTCAGTCCAAGTGAACTTGTTGCTAGGATTAAAGCTCACCTTTCAAGATATGAAAGATTAATTGGTACTTCTGAAAGTAAAAATGATGAAGTAAAGATTCGAGGACTGTTGATTGACAAAAATTCAAGAAGAGTTTATGTAAACGATAAAGAAGTAATTCTTACAACAAAAGAATTTGATATTTTGACTTTTTTAGCACTGAATCCTAATAGGGTTTTTTCAAAAGAAGATCTTTTTGAAAACATCTGGGGAATGGATTCGCTTGGTGATATTGCTACAGTTACAGTTCATATTAGAAAAATTCGTGAAAAAATTGAAGCGGATCCATCAAACCCTCAGTATATAGAAACAATATGGGGAGCTGGGTATAGATTTAAAGTGTAATACTGCTTTTAATCAATCAGGCAGATACTTTCAGCAGATATGCCCTCACATCTGCCTGTAAATCCCAATCCTTCTTCAGTTGTGGCTTTTACACTTACTTTATCAATTGGAATATCTAAAGCTAAAGCAATATTTGACCTCATTTGATTTATATGTGAAGCCATTTTAGGTTTTTGGGCAATAATAGTAGAATCAATGTTTAATATATTGTATCCATAATTTTTTAAGAGTTTTCCTACCTCTTCTAAAAGAAGAATGCTTGATATACCCTTATATTCTTCTTTTGAATCAGGAAAATGTTTTCCAATATCACCTAAAGCAGCAGCCCCTAAAAGACTATCCATTATAGCATGCAGAAGTACATCTGCATCTGAGTGGCCTAAAAGACCTTTTTCATAGTTTATTTCAACACCGCCGATTATCAGCTTTCTGTTTTCGACCAATGTATGTACATCATATCCAGTACCTATCCTCACATAATCATCTCCTAAAAATATTTATATAGAAATTATAACTATATTATTAACAAAATAAAAGTACTTAGTAAAATAAAATTAGTAATTAATTATAATATCTTTAAATTTAACATTGCCATTATTGAAATTTCTCTGAAAGAATGATAAAATTAAATTGCAAAATATTGTAAAAGAAAGGAAAAAGAAATGATTGAAGTTAATAATTTATGTAAGACATTTAAAAAAATTAATGCAGTTGATAATATTAATTTTAATGTAGGGGATGGGGAAATAATTGGGCTTCTTGGTGAAAATGGAGCAGGTAAAACTACAACATTAAGAATGCTTGCTACTATGTTAAAGCCTTCATCAGGTACTGCTAAGATAAATGGAAAAGATATCATTAAGAAAGCAGGGGAGGTTAGAGGTGAGATAGGAATACTCTTTGGAGGAGAAGTAGGGCTTTATGACAGGCTTACTGCAAGAGAAAATATAAAATATTTTGCAGAACTTAATGGTATGAGTAAGGAAAAAATAGAAAAAAGTATTACATATTTAATAAAAAAACTTGACATGGAAGAGTATATTGATAGAAGAGTAGGAAAGTTTTCTAAAGGTATGAAACAGAAGGTTGCAATTGCAAGATCTATTGTACATGAACCATCAGTTATGCTTTTTGATGAGCCTACGTCTGGTCTTGATGTAACAGCTTCTAGAGTGGTTCAGAATTTTATCTTAGAGTGCAAGAAAAATGGATGTGCAATAGTGTTTTCCAGTCACACTATGCAGGAGGTTGAAAGGATTTGTGATAAAATAGTAGTTATCCACAAGGGTAAAATACTTGAAACAGGGACTATTGAGTATTTTAAAGAAAAGTATCAAAAAGAAGATATGGAAGAAATATTCATGATGTTAGTTGGTGATGAAAATGAAAAATAATATTACAAAAATTGTATACAAGAAAGAAATAGCAGATATTTTCAGAGACAAAAAGTCGGTTATTACAAGCTTACTGATACCATTATTAATTTTCCCAATACTTTTTACTGTTATAAATTATAGTATAAGTAAAAGTACAAAACAAGTAGAAAATAATTTAAAGATTTCAATTATTGATGAAGGAAACAGCAGTCTTGCAAGTTTTCTTAAAGCACAGGGAAATCTTAAAATAATAGATACAAAAAATGCAGAAAATGATGTAAAATCAGGAAAGCTATTATTAGCTGTTAAAATTCCAAGTAATTATGATGAAGTATTGAAAAAAGAAAATCCGACTGATATTGAAATAATATATGATAATTCCAGTCAGTCATCCACATCTGCTTTAGCGATAGTAAAGTCTGTGATAGATCAATATTCTAAAGGTGTAGTTTCACAAAGACTTATAAAAAGGAATATTAATACAGATATATTGAATCCTGTTGTCGTTAAAGAAACTACCCTCCAAAAGCAAAGTGATGGCTTTGGCAAAATGCTTTTGTCACTCATGCTTCCTCTTTTAATAGTTTTGTATAGTGTAGCAGGACCTATGGCACCAGCAATAGACTTAGGGGCAGGTGAAAAAGAAAGAGGAACATTAGAACCGCTTTTAACTACTAAAGCTGACAGGCTGTCATTATTATGGGGTAAATTTTTTGCAATTACAACAATGGGTATACTTACAACAATAGCAACATTAATTGGAATGTTTATTGGAATGGGGCAGATGAAAAATTCTTTTGGAAACAATACAAGTATAGGTATTAATATAAGTACTACAACTATACTTTTGATTGGAGCTGTTGCAGTGCTTACAACTATGGCATTTGGTGCTTTAGAGCTGTCTATCAGCATATTTGCACGATCATTTAAGGAAGCACAGACATATATATCACCACTTACTATAGTTGCAATGGTTTTAGTATATGCGACATATATGCTTGATGCAAAAAATATTGAAATGTTTTATTTCTTTATACCGCTAGCTAATATTTCATGTATAATAAAAGAATTTATAGGAGGTATTTTTAACTATACTCATATTTTTATTACATTTGGATGGCTGGCAGTCTATATTCTTTCTTCAATTTTATTTGCAAGATATATGTTTAGCAGAGAAGATGTTATTTTTAGAACATAATATGTAAGCAAAAATGCTATATTATGTTTGGTTACAAAGTTCAACTAAATTTCTAAAAGAAGTTTCTCTTCACTATCATTTATAAATTAAGCTGAACTAAATGTGATTGAACAAAGTATATATAGAGGTGATATATTGAAAAGGAAAATAATTGGTTTTACTTTGTTATTTGTTGGTTTAGTGTTAATTAGTTATGCAGTTGCCGCAAAATATGTGACATATAGAAGGCAGCAGCAAATGATTAATAGTTTTGAAAAGGACATAAAAAATGTCAATGAAAATTCAATTAATGATAATACTGCAAATAACAATAGTGATAATAATACTGCAAATAACAATACAATAAATAATAGTGATTCATCAAAAGATAATTCATCAGATGTTATAAGCGGAGTTGTGGGAGTTATGGAGATACCTAAAATAAATTTAAAGGCAGCTATTGGTGAAGGTGTAGACATGGAAACATTAAAATGCGCACTTGGACATTTTCCAGGAACAGCTGAACCAGGTGAAAAAGGAAACTTTTGCGTTGCAGGTCATAGAAGCTATACTTACAGCGAATATTTTAATAGATTAAATGAAGTAGCAAATGGCGACGAAATAACAGTAGAAGCTAAAAAAGGCACTTATAAATACAAAGTATATGATATTAAAGTAGTTCTTCCATCTGAAGTATCTGTCCTAAATACTTCAGAAGATGCAACACTTACACTTGTTACCTGCACACCGCCAAGAATAGCAACTCACAGACTTATAGTAAAAGCAAAACTTGAGAATTAATGGACAATTAAAACTTGAAAATAATCGTCAACTGTCCATTGTCCATTGTTAATTGCCTAGCTTAGAGGCTTCTTCAGTTTTAACTGAATTTGATATAAGATTATTGATCGTTTTTAGTTCTTCATTTGTTAGATATCTCCATTTACCAATGGGGATATTTTTTATTTGTACATTCATTATTCTTACCCTAACAAGTTTTGTAACTTCATAGCCAAGAAACTCACACATTCTTCTAATCTGCCTGTTGAGACCTTGAGTTAAAATTATTTTAAAAACATTATTTCCTTCTTTTTTTACAGTACATGGTTTTGTAATAGTATTGAGAATTGGAATTCCACTTGACATTTTTTTTATGAATTTTTGAGTTATCGGCTTGTCAACTGTTACTATATATTCTTTATCATGATTATTTCCAGCACGTAATATTTTATTTACAATGTCACCATCATTAGTGAGAAAAATTAAACCTTCAGACTCTTTATCCAGCCTGCCTATAGGAAAAATTCTTTTTGGATATTTTATAAAGCTGATTATATTTCCTTTAATGCTGGTATCAGTAGTGCAGATGATGCCAGCAGGTTTATTTAAAGCTATGTATATAAGTTGTTCCTTAAAATTGATAATCTTACCATCAAGACAGACTTTGTCAGTATCAGTAACTTTAGTCCCCATAGAAGCAGTAGAACCATTTACAGTAACTCTTCCAGCTTCAATAAACCTATCTGCCTCACGTCTTGAACAAATACCTTTTTCACTTATAAATTTATTTAATCTAATTTCATCTTTCTTTTCATGATGAATTATAATTTCATCTTTCATCTCAATACCACCATTCAAGTACTTTATTTACAAATTGATTATATATATATAATATAAGAATTGCAAGTTTAAGTATACTTTCATTGTATAAATTTCATAACAAGTAATATTTTTGAATTGTATTGTAATTCAATAAAAGTTTTGATAAAATATAATAATAAATATTATATCGTATTATGTTTAATCAAAATTCCATTAAAGCTCTAAAATAAGAAAATCCTTTTTGCTATTATACAAATAATTGGAATTATGCGTGCTTGAACAAAGTATAGATATAAATTTTATAAGATTAAAAAGGGAGATGGGATTTTGAAAAAAATAAAAGCACAGAAAAAAATTACAGCGTGGATAATGACATTTTTACTAACAGCTGCAATATTTATCATACCAGCAAACTTTGTAAATGGACAAACCAATAGTATAACTCCTGTATATACAGCACTTGGTGATTCAATAAGCTATGGGTATAGCGCAGATCCAGGAAAAGGTTATGTTGATTTGTTGTATAATTATTTAAAAGTGCAAAAAAGATATGATGGTCTTAAACTCAACAATCTATCTGTTCTTGGTGCAACTTCAGGAGACTTATTAAACAGTATTAAAACTGATCAAAAGTTTCAAGATTCAATCAAAAGTTCAACTATTATTACAATAAGCATAGGTGGAAATAATTTATTACAGCCTTTAATTTCAGCAGTTGCTATCAAATTTGGTGTTAATCCTGCAAATAATCCAAATTTTAAAGCGGAGTTATCACAGGCAATAATTAATACACCTGCATCTGATAGAGCTGATAAGATTAATGCAGTAATTGCTGAAATACAAGATCCTTCAAGTGATTTATATAAATCATTAGTTTCAGGAGTTCAAAGTTTAAATACTGATATACCAAATATTATTACAGAAATAAAAAAATTAAACTCTACTGCTGAAATATATTTTTCAACATTATATACTCCAGCAAATCCTACTGACAGCTATTATAGCAGCTTTGATTTTGTTATTCAAACCATAAATTCAGCAATAAAGGGTTCAGCTGTAAGTAAAGGAACAACAAATTATCAAATTGTTGATGTATATACAGCATTTAAGAATCATACAGGTAATCCTGTAGTTAATTTTAATTTTGCCCAAGGTTCTCCAGACCCGCATCCAACTACTGAAGGACATAAAGTTATATTTGATACTTTTTCTACATCAGTAAAATCTATATCATTAGGTGAATCTGCAGTAACATTAGATGTTGGTAAAACTCATAAGATAAATGCTGTTGTATTGCCACAGAATTCTATTACAAATCCTGATGTTACTTGGACATCAGCCGATAATAATGTAGCTTCAGTTGATGAAAATGGTTTGGTTACGGCTAAAGCAAAAGGAAATGCAACAATTATTGCAGAAGCTAAGGATGGAAGTAAAACAGCATCCATCACTGTAACTGTTAGTGATGCAGCAGCAGCCATCAGCAATAATACATCTAATACACCTGCTTCTAATAGCAGTAGTGCACCAAGTGCTGTACTTCCTCAAACAGGATCTTTATTAGATTCAAATATATTTATTATTTTAGGTACTTTACTTATAATTGCTGGTACATTATCAATAGCTGTAAATCCAAAAAGAAAATAAAGTACGGCATATACTGTACTTAAAAAATTAAGTTCCACTTAATTTATAAATGATGAAGAAAAGCTTCTTTTATAAATTAAGTGGAACTTTGCTATTTATATTATTCTCATTCACAAATTAATTGAAACTAAATATGATGAGGATAGTATATCATAACAATTATATCTTTTTCACTAAGCTTTTAATATTTGAAAGTCTTATAATTGCTTCATTTAATGTTTCATTTCTTTTAGCAAAATGTACTCTAATCAGATGTTTAACATCTTCTTTAAAAAAACTGGAACCTGGTACAGCTGCTACCTTAGCTTCTTTTGCAAGCCATATGCAGAAATCTTCATCACTTAAAAATGGAAATTCTGATATATCTATCATTACATAATAAGCTCCATTTGGTTTTGTATACTTTAAACCTGCATTATCCAATCCTTTCAAAAATAGGTCTCTTTTTTCAGTATACATCTTTGTTAATCCTGTATAATATTCATCAGGCAGCTTCAGCCCAGCAACAGCTGCTGCTTGTAGAGGTGCTGCTGCTCCAACAGTAAGAAAATCATGTACTTTGCGGGCATTATCTATAATGTCAGGTGATGATATTATATATCCAAGTCTCCATCCTGTTATTGAATATGTCTTTGATAAAGAACTGCAGCTTATAGTCCTTTCAAACATTCCAGGCAAAGATGCTATGTAAGTATGATGATATGGAGCCATTACAATATGTTCATAAACCTCATCTGTAATAACAAATGTATCATATTCTTGTGCTAAATCAGCAATATATTGAAGTTCTTCCTTAGTAAAAACTTTTCCAGTAGGATTTGAAGGATTGCATAATATTAAAGCTTTAACTCCTTTTTTGAAGGCGTTTCTAAGTTCTTCTTTATCAAAATCAAAAGTTGGAGGTTTTAAAGGTACATAAATTGGTTCTGCTCCACATAATATAGTATCTGCAGCATAGTTTTCATAAAATGGTGAAAAAACTATAACTTTATCGCCAGGATTACATACTGTCATCATTGCAGCCATCATTGCTTCTGTGCTGCCGCAGGTAACAACAATTTCCTTTTCGGGATCAATAGAAATGCCCATGAATTTACTTTGCTTTTTTGCAAGCTCTTCCCTAAATTTTTTTGCACCCCAAGTAATCTCATATTGATGAGGGCCAGTTTCTGCAACAGTTTTCAATGCTTCAGTAAGTTCTATAGGAGGATTAAAATCTGGAAAGCCTTGAGCTAAATTAATAGCACCATACTCATCTGATATTCTTGTCATTTTTCTAATAACTGATTCTGTAAATAAATTTAAACGACTGCTTATTTTCTGCATTTTATTTTCCTTTCTAATTAAATAACTTAATAATATAAGTATACTATGCTTTTAATAAAATATAAAGCGATATATAATATATGAAATTTTTCAAATAAAAATCACCATAATACTTATGGTGATTTTTAAAATTGCTATTTAAACATATCATTCTTATTTTCATAAGAATAATCATCAAATGAATCTGTATAATATGGCATTACTGATGCACTCATTTCAAGTGGGTTTATCATAGCATGGCATGGAGGATTCATCATTGGACAATGCATCATTGGTTTCATTTTATCATGACATTTTTCCTTTGATTTTTTTTTCTTGCAGCAACTAGGCTTCATTGGACATTGCTTTATATTCTCCATTATAGGCATTTGAACTGGCTGTATTATTGGTTGAATGCTTAATTGCAATTTTCCTGTATCAAGTACTGGCTGTACTTTTAATTCAAGTTTTATAGGTTCCATTGAAATTGTTCCTATTTTTGGTTCAATATTTAATTCCATGTTGTTTGGCTGCATCTTTGGCTGGATATTTGGTTCAATATTAAATTCCATATTTTGTGGTTGTAATTTTGGCTGAATATTTAATTCTATAGTTTGTGGCTGCATTTGCGGCTGTATATTTAATCCCATATTACTTGGCTGCATTTGCGGCTGAATATTCAGTTCCATAGTCTGTGGATTAACTTCAGGCTGAATGCTTAGCTGCATATTACTTGGCTGCATTTGCGGCTGAATGTTCAGTTCCATAGTCTGTGGTTTAACTTCAGGCTGAATGTTAAGCTGCATATTACTTGGCTGCATTTGCGGTTGAATGTTCAGTTCCATAGTTTGTGGTTTAATTTCAGGCTGAATATTAACATTTTCTATTGGCTGTGGCTGTAAATCTTCATGCCTTTCTTCTTCAAAATAATCCTCTCGATACATCATTGGACACATTGCATGACATCTAAAAGGAATAAAATAATTTAAATCATAATTTCTGCTCATTGCTATCCTCCAAATAAAAATCTCATCACTTTAGTATATGTTACTTACTAAAATGTGTGATGTGGA
>JAUZPN010000036.1 GCA_030705885.1 Bacillota bacterium
GGGCACACCTTCACCTTCTTCACTACTATTATTATTATTACTTTTATCTTGACCATTTTCTGAAGGTTTTTCCGTATTAGATTCATTAATCCGCTCACAATTACTGCTTTTTAATTTATCATTATTATTTTTCTTCCTATAGTCCCTAAAATTATTTGAATACTTCATTGATTCCTCCTTGTTGTCCTCAACATTTATTAACTGTCCTTCATTATTAATTGATAACTGTCCCTTATTTTCCTGGCTATTAATTGATAACCGTCCCCTATCATCTTCACTAGTTGATAACCGTCCCTTATTTTTTGCTATTTCTATTGACTGCCTTAAACATAAAGTTCCATAGCCCCATTCTGCATCAGGATATGTTACCCCTGCTCTGCCTCTAGTTGCTCCCTTCAATAGATAGTATCTTAATCTATCACCATACATTAATGGATCATTACCTTTAAGCAGCCCCCATTCCATAAAAAGTGCACAGGCCCCAGCTGTTATTGGTGCTGCCATTGATGTCCCTGATAATACATCAAAACCTCCACCTGGTACAGACGATTGAATGTTTTCTCCTGGTGCTGTTATGTCTGGCTTTGTATATATGTTATTTACTCTTCCCCTGCCTGAAAAACTTGATATTGTATTTGTTACATTGTTATAGCTTCCCACAGCTATAACATATGATGCTGTTGCTGGTATACCAAGTGTATTATAGGGATTTGGCTGAAGAAATTTTGTATCTTTATTTAAATCTTCAGAAATAGGCATCCAAATATCATAATGCTTTCCTGAACCTTCATCCATATATATTGTTAATGTCCATGGACCTGATGTAAGAAACTCTCCACTTGAAGCAAAAGTTATTATTACTTCACCATTTAAGCTGAAAGGCTTTGGTCCGGAATAATAGATAAAATATTTATTTTCTCCAATGCTTCCAGACTTATATCCTTCCTCAATTTTTTGAATTTCACTGCTTTTACCTGAAGGATCTTTTATTTGAATACTGATATTGTCTGTAAGGTTTTTATAAAGCTGCAGTATTAGTGCAGTTTCATTTGCTACATTTACTGTTATATCCTGCTGTTTTTTTAAGTCTCCTCCATAATGATGTGCTGCATCTCCTTCATTTCCCGCTGCTACTACAAAGCTTATTCTTTCAAGACTAGAAATAGTACTTATATATTGTTCTAACAAACTTTGACCATCATGGGCTCCATCATTAGTACTAAAGCTTAAATTAATAACAAGCGGCATTTTTAGTTCTGCTGCCCTGTCAATTAAGAATTTAATTCCCCTCATTAACTGGGTACTTTTTGCATAATTTACTTTTCCTTTTGGAGTCATTTTGACCATAATAATACTGCTTTTATATGCTGCACCATAATTAATTTTATCTATGTTACCACCTGCACAAGCAATTCCTGCTACATGAGTTCCATGTCCTATTTCATCAGTTTCTGGAACTATACTTAGAGGATTTGGACTTTTAATTGCATTGTTAATATCTTTCTTACTCCAAACCTTACCACCTTCGCTATAATCACATATATATTCTATTCTTGTGTTTCCATTTTCATCAATAAAAGCAGGATGAGTGTAATCAATTCCTGAATCAACAAATCCAACTAATATTCCAGCTCCTGTTAATCCATAAACCTGCCAGACTGCACTTATACATGATGCATCATTAGCTGGTCTATATGAAGTAAACAGGGTTTTTGGTAATTCAATATATTGTATTTCAGGAATAGTTAGTAGTTTCTCTGCATTACTTACATTAATTGTTACAATTCCAAAGCCAAAGCCTAAATCCTCTAGTGTACCTCCTAAATCATTAACAGACTTTCTTACTTTATCAGCATTAGTAGAATATAATACTGTTAATTCTATCTTTCCCTTTTCTATTTGTTCATTTTGGGAAAACTTTATTAGTTTAGCTCTTATTTCATCAGGAACATTCAAAAATAAATTTAAAAGTACATCATTATTTGCCATCAAATCCCCCCTAAAAAATTAACCCTACAATCAATAATATGATTATAGGGTTAAATATATCCTCTTTATGTTAAATTTCAAAGTATAAACTATCCTCGGTCACAAAGTTCCAATAAATTTCTGAAAGAAGCTTCACCTCGCTATCATTCACAAATTAATTGGAACTAAATGTGACGAAGAAAGTATAAATCAAAGCTTTATTTCTATCCAGTCAAGCTTTGCTATAACATTAATATCTTTTGTATATGCTGTTTCTGTACGAACAGTACCTTTATTGCTTATTAAAAGTACTTTGCTGCTATCAAGTTTTTTAATCTGTCTTATTACTCTTTCTGAATTATACTCAAGAAGGCATATAGAATTATTTTCAATCTCATGAGTAATATGTGCAAAAGCTATATCATTTTGTACTATTCTAAAGCCAGCCATATCATCATTCTGTATCTGCAAAAATAATACTTTATCTTGTGCATGACCTTCAACCTTATTAGAAATTAAAGGCATTTGTCTTTTAAATATAACCTCTTTTAAATCATACCTAAAGCCTGGAACATTTTTTAAAACAGATCCAAAAGCATCGTTCCATATGTCCTTTACTTCTTCCTTCTGTTTTTCTTTACTTCCATTTTTAAAATTTGTTCTGTCTAAAAAGCTTTTTTCATCTTTGACCTTTTCTTCTTTAAGTTCCTGATCTGTAACCATTGATATATCATTTATATCTTTACCTAAAATTTTAGATATCCTATCCATAAGACTTTCATTAATTACTTTACGTCCAGTTTCAACCTCGTTTATAAAGCTTTCTGATACACCTGCTTTTTTTGCAAGTTGTTTTTGACTCATATTAGAGGTTTCTCTCATATGTTTAATTTTTTCTCCAACTCTGCTCATGTCTTTCATCCCTTCAATTTGTAAAACTCTCAATATTTATTACTTATGTAATCTGTACCATTCTCTCTCTTTAATAAGATGTTCTAAAAGATACTTAAAAGTCCATTTGCTTGATATAGGCGTAATTGCTGCCATAATTATATTTTCTTTAATTTTTTCTCTAATTGCTTTTATTGTTTTATCCAATTCTGCATCTGAAAAATTATTGTACAATACAACTCGTTCCTCTGGAAGCTTTCCAGTATATGTTTCAATTTTTAATCCTTTTACAATATATTTAATTTTCATATCTGCCATATAAGGATTTATAAGTCTGTAAGGATGTAATTCAAGCTTTTCAACTATATCATCCAACATTTGCTGTTCTTCAATACTGAATCCATAAATAAGTAAAGTTTTATCATTATTCAAACTCATTTAACTCCACCTTTTTCTTATAGAATTTCCGGCTGGCTGTAGTCTTCACCAAAAGTATCTACTGTTACTTCTTCCATAATCTGATCTTCATAAGGTTTATCCCTAAAATCTCTTCTTTCTTTTACAATAGATTTTGCTACTTCCATTCCTTCAGTTACTTTCCCAAAAGCAGCATACTGACCATCAAGATGCGGTGCATCTGCAACCATTAAAAAGAACTGGCTTCCTGCAGAGTTTGGATCATTAGTTCTTGCCATTGACAATACTCCTGTTGTATGCTTTAAGTCATTTTTAAACCTATTAGCACTAAACTCTCCTTTAATTGAATAACCTGGGCCTCCTGCTCCTGTTCCTTCAGGGCATCCCCCTTGAATCATAAATCCAGGAATAACTCTATGAAAGCTTATACCATTATAAAATCCTTTATTTATAAGACTTATGAAGTTCTTTACAGTATTTGGTGCAATTTCAGGATATAATTCTGCTTTTATTTCACCTTTATTTTTTATTTTAAACGTAACTATAGGATTTGACATGTTAAAATTCCCCTCTCAATATAATATTTATGTATATAATACTTGCCTTTTAAAATAATATTATACAATATTTTTACTTATTTTTATAGTGTAAGTAGCTTATAACTTAAATCTATTATTTTTTGGTTTTGTAGTGAATTTAATATTTCAATATTTCCTTTAACTGTTTCCTGCCTAATTAAAGACTTTTTCTCAAGCTGCCTTCTAATCTGCTTTGCAGTACCAAAACTTCCATCTATTATAGGGGTATCTTTGGACAGTATTTTTGACAGTTCTCCTGAAATAAATGGATAGTGTGTACATCCTAGAACTACTGCTGCTACATCATTGCATTCAATATTTTCATAAACCTTTCTAAGATATTTATTAACTATTTCACCTTCTGTTATACCACTTTCAACTAATTCAGCTAATCCTGCACAAGGAAGAGGAACAATATCAGCTTCTTTATTATATTCTTCCATCAGGCTGCTAAATTTTGTTTCTAATAAAGTTAGAGGTGTAGCCATTATAATAATTTTGCCTTTTCTCTTTAGTTTCACTGCTGGCTTTAAAGCTGGTTCTATACCTACAACAGGAATATCAATAAAACTATTTCTTAACTCCTCTATTGCAGCACTGGTTGCAGTGTTACATGCAATAACCACTGCTTTAACTCCCTTACTCATTAAAAATTCAACAGCTCTAAAAGTTAATTTTTTTACTTCCTCTACTGACTTTGTCCCATAAGGTGCATTAATAGAATCTCCATAATATAAAAAGTTTTCATAAGGCATTAGCTTAACCGCTTCTTTTAAAACGCTGATTCCTCCAACTCCAGAATCAAAAAAACCTATTGGCATATCCTTAATGTCCAATTTATTCACCTGCTTACTGCTATACTTTTTTTCGGCCACATTTAGTTCCATTTAATTTATAAATAACATAGGAAAAGCTTCTTTAAAAAATTTAGTGGAACTCTGTAACAGACCATAGTATAATTTCATATTTATACTTATATATTATACTTCAAAAATACTGTTTTGTATTACTCTCTATGCAATTTTATTTTAGTTATCCATTAACCCTTTAGCAGTAACTGCTATTTCCTCTCCCTTAGCTGTTACCTCTTCTACAACAGCAGATAAGTTAGATATAGTATTATTAACCTTGTCCATTTTATTTTCAAGCTGCTCAGAAATTTCAAAAATACAACTGATTAATTTGAGCATTTCTCCCTGATCCTCTTTAGTAGAAGTTGCAACTATTCTTGATTCCTCTGACAGCTTCTTAACCTCTCCTGCTACAACAGAAAATCCTCTGCCTTCCTCTCCAGCTCTAGCAGCTTCAATAGAAGCATTTAATGATAAAAGATTGGTCTGGCTGGCAATGTTAACGATTTTCCCAGAAGCTTCTGAAAATTTAGTAAGTTTTTCTTTCATTTTATTAACATCATTTCTAAGGCTGCCTGCTGTAATGAAAATATCATTAGCCTCTCTGGATATATCATCAATGGCTGCTGCATTTTCTTCATTTGCCTTAGATACATCACCTACAGCTGATAAAATATTCATAACATTGTTATGAATAATCTCTGCTCTTCTGGCTTTTTCTTCAGATAACCTGTTAATTTCATCCAATACATTTATCTGTTTAGTCTTTTCATTAACTTCATCAAGTTTTATTTTAACTTCTTTTTTATTATAATCTATGCAGTTGTCCATTATATTCAATTTATTAAATATTGCTTTAGCCATATCTTTGCAGCTTTTATATCCACATGCAGAGCAATTTATATTTCTATTTTCTTCTGTTATTTTGTTCATTTTATTAAACATTTCATCATACTCTTTTTCTGATGGTTCTTTTATATGTATATTAAGATTCTTATTAGTATACATTCTAATAAAATCTTTTATATCAAGTCTTTTATCAAACATATCAAAAATGTTTTCTTCTTTTTTCTTTATTATTTTTTTACTATTTTTTTCCGTACTAAGTTTTTTTAGATTATTGTATAAAAAATCTGCATCATCAATAGAAATTTCCTCACTTTTTGTTCCAGTACCAAAATTACAGCCATAAGAACAATTTAGAATATCAATTACGTTTGGAATGTCTTTATCATGTTCTAATCTTCTATTATATTTTTCAAGGTATTCGTATGCATGATGCTGCCCTTCGATTTGGCGGATCCATACATCTTTATTATAAAATTCTATGTTCTCCCTAAGTCCCCCTGGTCTTGAAAACAAATAGCCTAAACTTGAACAAATACTATCAAATTCTTTTTCTTCATAATTAGAAACATCTATATTATTGTTTTCTATGTACTCTATAAGCTTTTTAAATGTAATATTATATTTTATTGCGTTATTAGTATTAATATCATTTATTTCATCATACTTTGCAATACATGGTGATAAAAAAGCCACATCATCCTTTATATTCTCATACTTTTTCATATATATTGCTGTACATATCATAGGACTTTGAACAGGTACTAATTTATCTATAATTTCAGGGCGGTATTTTTCAATATAATTTACTATTACAGGACAGGGCTGAGAAATTATAGATTTTAAATTCTTTTCTTTAATTACTTTTAAATATGCCCAAGTTGTAATATCAGCTCCAAACGATACATCATATATAAAATTTACTCCTAACGACTTTAAATAGCCAAATATCCTTTTATAATTTTTAAAATTAATTTTTAATGCTGGTGCTGCTATGACTGAGATCTTTTTTCCTGCTGAAAGATCACTGAAAAAATCATATGTGTCATCATTAAAATCCCTAGCATTATGCTGACATACTTTTATACACTCCCCGCAATGAATACATTTTTCAGAATTAATTTTTACCTTATTTTTACCATCAACTGTATATGCAATATTAGCTCCTAATATTGGACAATTACTTATACATTTGTTACAGCCTTCACAATTTTCTTCTTTTAAAAATATAAGATTTTCATTATTCATAATATTATTCACTTCCCCCTATTATTCTAAAAAAATAACATACTTTGACAAACTTATTTCTATTATACAATATAAATATTTGAAAACATATATTTTTTTAAATATTTCTTTAAACATATTCAATATCTTAATTAATAATTGTTTTATTGTATTGAATACTATATTTTCCTTAGTCACATTTAACTTCTAAAAGAATTTTTATCCATTAATTAAAAAATAGCTTGTCACTATTTTCATTTATAGTTGTGTTGTAGGCAGCATGGGTGGTTAATTTAAAATTTAAAGTATATTTAATTTACTAATTTTTTATGTAAAGGTTTAAAAAGCTGCCTTTAAAGCCTTAAAAATCAACCACCTGCGAAAACTGTTAAAAAATCAACATTGATTAAGAAAACAAAAAACAGTTTTATTAAACAAGCTTTAATGGTAACAAGATTTTTTTATAGTGAATTCCTTTGAAGTTTAGTTTTAATTAATTGAAGTTTATAATAAGTGTTGTCACAAAATATGAAAATATCAAGTTTCAATTAACAGCTGTAATTGAAACTTGACAATCAATGATTTTTAGGGGGAGATTTCAATGATTTTTCTTATAATTATTATTATTTTTTTATTCGCATATCTTCTTTATTCACTTTTTAATCCAGAAAAATTTTAAGATTATTATGGAGGTAATTTATGGACACTATACAAATTATTATAACTTTAATTCTCTTTGTTTTGCTTGTTATCCCCATGGGAAAATATTTATATAAAGTAATTAGCAAAGAAAAGAGTTTTGCAGATCCTGTTTTTAACAAAATAGATAATTTAATATTTAAATGCTGCAGTATTGACTCAGAAGAAATGAGCTGGAAAAAGTATGCTGCCTCACTCTTAATCACAAATTTAGTTATGGCTTTAATATGCTTTTTAATATTACTGATTCAAGGAATTCATCTATTAAATCCTAATGGAATAAAAGGAATGAACATAGGACTTGCTTTTAACACTGCAATCAGCTTTATTACAAATACAAATCTTCAAAATTACAGCGGGGAATCAGGAGTTTCTTACTTAAGTCAAATGGCAGTAATGACTTATCTTATGTTTACATCTGCAGCTACTGGATTTGCTGTTGCTGCAGGTTTTATGAGAGGCATAATAGGAAAGAAAAAAACTATTGGAAATTATTATATTGATTTAGTTAGAGTTATTACAAGAGTTCTTCTTCCTATATCGATGATTATAGCTGTAGTATTAATTTCACAGGGGGTACCTCAAACACTGTCTACTAATGTAACAGCAAATACAATTGAAGGTAAACTTCAAGATATTGCCTTAGGACCTGTAGCTTCATTAGAAGCAATTAAACAGTTTGGTACAAATGGCGGAGGTTTCTTTGGTGCAAACTCAGCTCACCCTTTTGAAAACCCAAATCCATTTACTAACCTAATTGAAATATTATCTATGATGCTTTTATCTGGATCAATTGTCTATGCTTTTGGTCTTATGGTTAAAAATAAAAAGCAAGGATGGACAATCTTCATTGCTATGTCAGTACTATTTTTAATAACATTACCAGTCTGCTACCATGCCGAACATGCTGGCAATCCTAACCTTGCTGCGATTGGCTTATCTCAGGCTGCTGGCAATATGGAGGGAAAAGAAGTCCGCTTTGGTGTTGCTGAGTCATCATTATTTACATCAGTAACTACTGCATTCACTACAGGTGCTGTAAACACTTCTATAGATTCTTTAACACCTCTTGGAAGTTTTGTACCAATGTGGAACATGATGCTGAATGTTGCTTTTGGGGGAAAAGGTGTTGGTTTTATTGGAATGATTATGTATGCCATACTTACAGTTTTCATATGTGGACTTATGGTTGGCCGAACTCCCGAATTTCTAAGTAAAAAAATTGAAGGAAAAGAAATTAAGCTTATTGCATCTGCAATACTTATACATCCTCTTATAATATTAATGCCTACAGCATTCACATTAATTTCAAAAAATGGTTTATCAAGTATTGCATACCCTGGTTTCCATGGATTATCACAGGTTTTATATATGTTTACCACTTCAGCAGCAAATAATGGTTCTTCTATGCAGGGGTTAGCTTCTACCACTACTTTTTGGAATATAAGTACAGGCTTTATAATGCTATTAGGAAGGTATGTATCCATTATACTGCTTCTAGCAGTAGCAGGTTCTTTATCATCAAAACGAACTATTCCTGAAACATCTGGTACTTTTAGAACCGATAACAGTACATTTATAGCTATGTTGATTTTCATAGTTCTTATAATTGGTGCTTTAACATTTTTACCAGCTTTAATGCTTGGGCCAGTTGCTGAACATTTAACACTTAGAAGGTAACGATAATTGACAATGGACAATGGACAGTGGACAATTGATGATTGGTGGTTATTTATAGGAAAGGTGATTGTAAATGAAAAATAAAAAACTTCTTACAAAGGATATTCTAAAGACTTCTGTAAAAGATTCAATAATAAAATTAAATCCAAAAAGCATGGCAAAGAATCCAGTTATGTTTGTTGTAGAAATAGGTTTTGTAATTACTTTATTATTAACATTTTTCCCTGATTTATTTGGCGGGAATGTTGGTGGTAATGCTCGTGCATATAACGGTATAGTAAGTTTTATTCTATTAGTTACAGTACTTTTTGCTAACTTTGCAGAAGCTGTGGCTGAGGGAAGAGGCAAAGCTCAGGCTGAAAGCCTTAAGAAAACCAAAAAAGATACAAAGGCAAAGCTTATTGGTCCAGATGGTAAATATACTATAGTAAATGCAAGTGATATAAAAAAAGGTGATATTGTTCTTGTAGAAGTAAATGACTTAATTCCCAATGATGGTGTAGTAATTGAAGGACTTGCTTCCGTTGATGAATCTGCAATAACAGGGGAGTCTGCTCCTGTTATGAAAGAAGCTGGCGGCGATTTTAGTTCTGTTACTGGCGGAACAAAGGTTGTTAGTGACTATATTAAGGTTGAGATTTCTGCTGCATCTGGAGAATCTTTTCTTGATAAAATGATAAGTCTTGTAGAAGGTGCTTCAAGACAGAAAACACCTAATGAAATTGCATTAAGTACATTGCTTGTAAGCCTTACTATTATTTTTCTTATTGTAATTACAGCGTTGTATCCAATGGCAAGCTATTCAAAAGTTAATATTCCAATATCTACATTAGTTGCTCTTTTAGTCTGCTTAATACCAACTACTATAGGAGGATTATTATCAGCAATAGGTATAGCAGGTATGGATAGAGTTACTAGATTTAATGTTATAGCAATGTCAGGTAAAGCTGTTGAAGCCTGCGGTGATGTAGATACTATGATACTTGATAAGACAGGAACCATTACCTATGGAAACAGAATGGCTGCCGACTTCATTCCTGTAGGAAATCATACTGCTGATGAAGTAACAAGATTTGCTGTACTTTCATCCATAAAGGATCAGACTCCTGAAGGAAGATCTGTAATTGAACTTGCAGGAAAAATGGGGACGGTTATTGACAATAAAGCATATGAAGATACTCCTTTTATAGAATTTAGTGCTCAGACAAGAATGAGCGGCATGGACTTAAAGGATGGATTAAAAGTAAGAAAAGGTGCAACTGAAAGCATTAAAAAATTTGTAACAGATGATGGCGGAACTATTCCTGATGATTTACAGGATGCAGTAAATAAGGTAGCCAAAGCTGGTGGAACTCCTCTAGTAGTATGCACAAATAACGAAATTTTTGGTGTTATATATCTTAAAGACACAGTAAAGCCTGGTCTTGTAGAAAGATTTGAAAAACTTAGAGAAATGGGAATAAGGACAATAATGTGTACAGGTGATAATCCATTAACCGCTGCTACTATTGCAAAAGAAGCTGGTGTTGATGACTTTATTCCTGAATGTAAACCTGAGGATAAAATAGCTGTTATAAAAAAGGAGCAGGCTGAAGGAAAACTTGTAGCAATGACTGGAGACGGAACAAACGATGCCCCTGCTTTGGCTCAAGCTGATGTAGGTCTTGCTATGAACAGCGGAACTCAGTCTGCAAAAGAAGCTGCTAATATGGTAGATTTAGATTCTGACCCTACTAAAATACTAGAAGTGGTAGAAATAGGAAAGCAGCTGCTTATAACTCGTGGAGCACTTACTACCTTTAGTATAGCAAATGATGTAGCCAAATATTTTGCTATTATTCCAGCTATATTTGCTATAGGTATTCCAGAAATGAAGATAATGAATGTAATGAATCTTGCTACTCCATCAAGTGCTATACTTTCAGCACTTATATTCAATGCAATTATAATACCTGCACTTATACCCATAGCTATGAAAGGTGTAAAATATAAACCTATGAAAGCAGAAAGAATGCTTAGAAAAAATCTTCTTATTTATGGTTTTGGCGGTATAATAGTTCCTTTCGCAGGAATAAAAATTATTGATTTGGTTGTAGCACCTATTTTGAAAATACTTAAGTTATCATAACTTTTATCAATTGACAATTGACAATTTAGATTCCTAATTTCTGAATTGTCAATTAAATAAAATTGACTTAGTTCTTAATTTATATGAGGCTTTTGGAGGTATAGTAATGAAAAAAATATTTATTAGTTCAATAAAATTAAGTATTATGTTATTATTAATATGTGGTTTAATTTATCCACTTCTTACAACTGGAATTGGTCAAGTTTTTTTTAATAAACAGGCTAATGGAAGTATTGTAAGTTTTAATGGTAAAAAAGCAGGTTCTAAATTAATTGGACAGAGTTTTACAGATAAAAGATTTTTCCAAGGAAGAGTATCTAGTGTAAATTATAATACTTATACTAAGGAAGATACTACGACAAATGCTGATGGTAAAAAAGCTTATAACGGAGTCAGTTCTGGTTCTTCTAATTTAGCAGTTTCCAATCCAAAACTAACGCAAAGAGTTCAAAGCGATATGGATAAATTTTTGCAAGATCATCCAACAATAAAAAAGGAAGATATACCAGCAGACTTACTTACAAGTTCTGGTTCTGGACTTGATCCTGAGCTTTCTCCTGCATCCATGAACATTCAAATAGATAATGTTTCAGATGCTTCTGGTATTTCAAAGGATGAACTTCAGCAAATGATTTCAAAGCATACAACAGGGAGATTTTTAGGGATTTTTGGAGAGTCAAGGGTAAATGTATTATTAGTTAATTTAGATATTGCTGACAAGCTTAAAGAACAAGGGAAATTATAATAATTTCCCTTAATTTTAATGAGGTGAAAGTATGAAAAGCCTAAAAAGCAGAATAACATTAACCTGTATATTCTTATCCATAATAATAGCAATAGTAGGATTAGTTTCTACATTGAATATATATATGTTAAGAAAATCAGTTAACGGATTAATGACAAATAACTACAAAAGCATAAACGATGTAAACAATATGAATCAATGTATTCAGTCAGAAGAAAATAATATGCTTATGTATATTTTAGGTGAAAAAGATACTGCTATTAATAATTTCTACAATAATAATGACTCCTTCTACAAATGGTTTAATTCTGAGCATGATAACATAACAGAAATTGGAGAAAAGGAACTAGTTTATAAAACTAATAATGATTATGTTATTTTCCAAAAATCTTTTTCTGAGCTTCAGGAGTACACTAAAACTCATACCGTCTCTGAAAGCACCGATTATTATAATAATTCAGTTTTACCAAAAGTAAATGATGTAAAAACTGATTTAAATAATATATTAAAGATAAATGAAACAGCAATGTTCAAAAGTAAAGATAAAGTAAGACAAAGCACTATAAATTCTATGTATATTGTACTTATAATATCATTTTTTGCTATAGCCTTTGGATTAATAACATCTTTATTATATACAAAAAAATGGATCAATCCTATTTATCTTTTTGAATTTGCTATGAAATCTGTAAAAGAAGGCGATTTCAATACACAGGTTCCAATTATTAATAATGATGAAATAGGTATGCTTGCAGGACAATTTAACCTTATGACAAAAAAACTTTTTGAATATGAGCGAAGCACTAAGGGTAAACTTTTAACTGAGAAAAATAAGTCCCTTGCTATTATAAAGAGTATTTCTGATCCATTAATTGTTTTAGATTCTAACTACAAAATTACACATCTGAATAAAAGCTTTGAAAATATATTTCATATAAGTGAACTCTCAGCAAAAAATAGACACTTTCTTGAAATTATAAGAATTTCAAAATTGTATGACTATATATTTTATTCAATAACAAATAATATTACTGATAATAAGATCATACCTTTAACTATAAACAAAATTAACTATTTTTTTGATGTTACAGTAACATCAGTACTTGATGAAGATTCTAAAATCAATAATATTGTAGTATTACTTAAAAATGTTACAGAATTTAAAAAGCTTGAAAAAACCAGAACAGATTTTATTGCTACTATTTCACATGAATTAAAGACACCTCTAACTTCTATTATGATGGGTGTTGGATTAATGCTTCAAACAGAGCTTGGTGAGACAAATGAAAAGCAAAGGGACATACTTTTTACATTAAAAGAAGATACTCAAAAGCTTACTGATTTAGTAAATAATCTTTTGCAGCTTACTAAAATACAATCTGAAAAAGCTGTATTTAATATAGTCCCACGTTCTATTATAGGAATTATTGAGAACAGTATCAGCACTTATTATGATCAAGCTAAAAATCAAGATGTATCCTTGCACTATGAAGCTAATGATAATCTTCCAAAGGTATTAGCTGATGATGAAAAGATTATTTGGGTATTAAATAATTTAATTTCAAATGCTTTAAAGTACACAGGTGCTGGAGATGAAATTTTAATTAGTGCTGAAGTAAAGAAAAACAAAATGTTAATTTATGTTAAAGACACAGGTGAAGGAATTCCTGATGAATACAAGTCAAAAATATTTGATAGATTTATGCAGGGAAAGGATGTTAATAGTCAATCTATAAGCATAGGCTTAGGTCTATTTGTAGCAAAAGAAATTGTTCAGACTCATGAAGGAGAAATCTTCTGCAGAAGTGAACTTGATTCTGGAAGTACCTTCAGCTTTACTTTACCCTTAGCAAAAGTATAATTATATGAAAGTAGTGAATATTAATGAAAAAGGTTCTTGTAGTTGATGATACAAAAAATATCAGAATTTTATTAACCACTTGTTTAGAGCTAAAAGGATTTACAGTGCTTGCTGCTTCCTCTGGGCAGGCGGCTCTAGACATTTTAGAATCTGAAAAGAATAATATAGAATTGATATTTTTAGATATACGAATGCCTGAAATGAATGGCACAGAAGTTCTTAAGGAAATAAAAAAAATGAACATTAATTGTCATATTGTTATTATGACTGCTTTTGCAACAATTAAAAATGCAGTTGACTGTACTAAACTTGGTGCAACTATATACCTTCAAAAACCTTTTTCACCTGAAAGGGTCAATGCAATAATAAATGAGTTATTTCCTTATAACAGCTTATCCATAGAAGATAAAACTTCAAATGATAAAACACTTTCTTATATTAATAAAGCTAAATTTGAAATTGAAAAAGAGAACTATTCAGAAGCTTTTTCCTGCTTAAAAACAGCTCTCTCAATTAATCCTTATAATAAGGATATTTATCTTTTAATCAGTATTTTAAATGCTAAAACAAATAATAAAAAAGAAGCATTAATATTTAAAAAAATCTTTGAGCTTTTTAATTAATCTGTAGGAATTACATGAACTTCTATATTATTAGTAAGCTTCAAAAGCTTATTTACTGTTGACCCTCTAACCAAAGTCTGAAGTTTAGTTCTTCTGCTGTTACCAATAATAATCTGTGTTACATGTGTTTCTGTTGCAAAATTAGAAAGCTCACGAGATATACTTTTGCCTTTAAGATCTACTATTTTACCACCTAATTGCTGTGCAAGTTTCCTGTGACTCTCAAGGCTATTTATGTCTTTTTCCATAAGTTTAGGTGCAAAAATATGTGTACAATCCACAGAAACCACTAGCCACTCACATTTATATCTTTTAGCTATTCTAGCTCCACGCCTAATGAGTTTCTTTGCAGCTGCATTAGGACTTATACAAACCATAACTCTTTCCACAGTATGCCAGTTTTCATTTATTCCATGTTCCTTCATGTACTCTTCCAGCTCTTCATCAACCTCATCTGCTGTTTGCCGTAAAGCCAATTCTCGTAAAGCATTCAAATTACCTTTTCTAAAAAAGTTTTTTAATGCCCTGTCGACATTTTCATTCTTATACACCATACCCCTTTTTAATCTATTTTGAAGTGCAGCAGGCGTTAAGTCAACCACTACAACTTCATCTGCATTTTCTACTATTTTATCTGGTATAGTTTCAGCCACTTTAATTCCTGTTATCTGTCTTACCACATCATTAAGGCTTTCAAGATGCTGAATATTTAAAGTTGATAGTACGTTAATTCCATTGTTTAATATTTCAATTACATCTTCATATCTTTTTTTATATTTTGAACCTGGAACATTAGTATGTGCCAATTCATCAACAACCACAGTTTCAGGTTTTATCCTCAAAATTTCATCTGTGTTCATTTCTTCTAATTCAAGATTATTATACAGCACTTTTTTTCTTGAAATAGTCTGAAGTTTTCCTATTTGTTCAATAGTATCTTTTCTTGCATGAGCTTCAAGATATCCAATTAATATTTCTTCTCCACGTTCCATCCTTCTGTTAGCTTCATTTAACATACTATAGGTTTTCCCAACTCCAGGAGCATATCCTATAAAAATCTTAAGTTTTCCCTTACCACTCTGTTCTAGTTCATCATAATACTTTTTCAGCTGCTCTTCAGGAGTACTTCGTTTAAAAGTTTCAGACATATTAACACCTCTTATTGCGACAATGTAAAATATATTTTATATACATTATACTTCAAAAATATTATATTAGTAAATTAATTTACTAATATAATATTTAACGATTTTTCGACTAATTTTGAATAGATAAAAATATTTAAACTTTATCAAACAATTCTCTTGAATGACAAAAAAAGCTATGCTATAATACAGTTATAGCTTAAGTTTAAATTTTAAATTTAATTTAACTAAATTTTAAATTAACGTTTCATTTGTATATAATATTTCAAATTAGTAATTAATTGGAGGGATTAATATGTTTACCAAACGATTTTTTTCATTAGCTCTTTCTACTGCATTATTTTTTTCGCTAAATCAAACATTCAGCTATTCAAGTGTACAAGCACTCGAAAATAACCCAGCAAAAAAAATTACTAGACTGCAAGGAGATAATAGGTTTAAAACTTCTATAGCTATTGCAGATGACACAATAGATAGCAATGAACTATTAGATAATGTTGTTCTTACTTCAGGCTATAACTTTCCTGATGGATTGAGTGGTGGAATATTCGCAAAAAAACTTAATGCACCTCTATTAATGGCAGGAAATTTATCCGATAGCCAAGATGCTTTAGATTTTATTTATAATCATTTAAAACAAAATGGCAACGTATATATACTTGGTGGTACAAATGCTGTTGGACAAGATACTCAAGATAAATTAAATGATAAAGGTTATAATGTTTCTAGAATTGACGGAAAAGATAGAATTGAAACAAACAACAATATTGTAAGTAACTTGAACGTAAAAGAAGGAACTCCTGTTTTTATTGCTAATGCATATGGATTTGCAGATGCTTTGAGCGCTTCTAGTATATCATCAATTGATGGATATCCTATTTTACTTTCAGGAAATGATAATTTGCCTCAATTAATAATTGATCAATTATCTAAAATAAAGCCTTCATCTGTATATATTGTAGGCGGAACTGGTGTAATTTCAACCAATGTAGAAAATATAATTAAAAATTATCTGCCTTCAACAAATATTGTAAGACTATCTGGTACAAATAGGTTTGAAACTTCTATTGACGTATTTAACTACTTTAATTTGAGTACTACAAACATTATTTTATCTTCAGGAAAAGATTTTCCTGATGCATTATGTGGAAGTCAATTAGCTGTTAAATTAAATGCTTTTTTGGTACTTGCCGACGAAAATAACTTAACTGAACAACAAAAAGATTACAATAAAAAAGGAATTAAGAATTTTTATATATTAGGCGGAACAGGTGCACTCAACAACAACGTTGAAAACGTTATAAGTTCTACTCCTGATGACAATGATAACCCTGATCCAAGTCCTACTACTGTACCTACACCTAGCTGCAGTCCTAGTATTACACCTACAGCTTACCCAAAACCTAGTGTTACACCTACACCTAGTTCAAAGCCTAGTGTTACACCTACACCTAGCTCAAAGCCTAGTGTTACACCTACACCTACTCCAAGACCTAGTGTTACACCTACGCCTGGTCCTGAATTTGATACAGCTGTAGAAGAAAGTAAAATAGAAAACATTTATGTTGAACAAGATAATGCTATAAGAAACAAAGATATTGCAAATTTCATGGCATATATTGATGAAAATTCTCCAATTTATACTCAAACAGAAGCTTTGTTTTCTCAATATGTAAATCAATCTTTAGTTTCCATTGATGGTGTATCAGATTCTTTTGAATTTAATTTTTCAGATGATTATACCGCTGTTGTTACATCATTAGAACATGAAACTATAACCAACCTTTTATTTGATACAACATCTAATAAAACCAAAACCGTTACCACAACGTTCAAAAAAATTAATGGTAAATGGATGATTTATGATTCAAATTTATTAAAATAAATATTAGTAATTTTTATTTTAATGTTTGATCTTTCTATACTTTCCTTGGGCATATTTAGTTCCAATTAATTTATGAATGATAGCGAGGAGAAGCTTCTTTTAGAAATTTAATGGAACTTTGTGACCGAGGATAGTATATATATTTATGTTAAATATAAAAAATTTGTAACCAATGGGAGGGATTAAAATGTGGAACAAAAAAATTTCATTAGTTCTTTCTATTGTATTATTTTTTTCACTAATTCAAATCAGCTATTCAAATGTACAAGCGGTTGAAAATAATAATGGAAAAAGTATTACAAGACTGCAAGGCACCACTAGATTTAAAACTTCTATAGCTATTGCAGATACAATAGATAGCAGCAATCAACCTTTAGATAATGTCGTTCTTACTTCAGGCTATAATTTTCCTGATGGATTAAGTGGTGGAATATTAGCCAAAAAGCTTAATGCACCTTTATTAATGGCTGGAAATCTTTCTGATAGCCAGGATGCTTTAAATTTTATTTTCAGCCATTTAAAGCAAAATGGTAATGTATATATACTCGGTGGTACAAGTGCTATTGGACAAGATACTCAAAACGCATTGACTGATAAAGGTTATAAAGTTTATAGAATTTGTGGAAAAGATAGAATTGAAACAAATAATTCTATTGTTGATAATTTGAATTTAGAAGAAGGAACTCCTGTTTTTATTGCAAGCGCATATGGATTTGCAGATGCATTAAGTGCTTCAAGTATATCATCAATTTATGGATATCCTATTTTACTTTCAGGAAATGATAATTTGCCTGAATTAACTTTTAACCAATTATCCAAAATAAAGCCTTCATCAGTGTATATTGTAGGTGGAACTGGTGTAATTTCCAGCAATATAGAAAATGCACTTAAAAGTTATCTACCCTCAGCCAATATCATAAGATTATCTGGCATAAATAGATTTGAAACTTCTTTAGATGTATTTGACTACTTTAGTTTAAATACCAAAAACATTATTTTATCTTCTGGAAAAGATTTTCCTGATGCATTATGCGGAAGCCAACTAGCTGCTAAACTAAATGCTTTCTTAGTACTTGCTGATGAAAATAACTTAAGTGAACAACAAAAAGATTATGATAAAAAAGGAATTAAAAACTTTTATATATTAGGTGGATCTGGTGCTCTTAACAACAATGTTGAAACTACTATAAACTCTACCCCTGGTACTAATGATCCAAGTCCTAGTATTATACCTAGTCCAAGCCCTAGTGCTAAACCAACACCTAGTATTAAGCCGACACCTAGTGCTAAACCAACACCTAGTATTAAGCCAACACCTAGTGCTAAACCAACACCTAGCATTAAGCCAACACCTAGTGCTAACCCAATACCTAGTATTGAGCCGACACCTAGTGCTAAGCCAACACCTAGTATTGAGCCGATACCTAGTGCTAAGCCAACACCAACACCTAGTACTGAGCCGACACCTAGTGCTAAGCCAACACCTAGCATTAAGCCAACACCTAGTGCTAAGCCGACACCAACACCTAGTACTGAGCCGACACCTAGTGCTAAGCCAACACCTAGCATTAAGCCTACACCTAGTGCTAAGCCGACACCAACACCTAGTACTAAGCCAACGCCAACACCTAGTATTAAGCCTACACCTACACCTGGCCCTGGTCCATCAACAAAATTTAATTTTGCTGTAGAAGAAAGTTTAATAAAGAATATTTATGTTGAACAAGATAATGCTATAAGAAACAAAGATATTGAAAATTTTATGTTATATATTGATAAAAATTCTCCAATTTATAGTCAAACAGAAAAATTGTTTTCTGCTTATGTAAATCAGTTTTTTATTTCTATTAATAATACATCTTATTCTTTTACTTTTAATTTTTCAGATGATTATACTGCTGTTGTAACTTCAAAAGAACGTAAAATTGTTTATGACTATTTATTTGGTACAAAATCTTATAATATTAAAATTGTCACTACAAAATTCAAAAAAATTAATGGTAAATGGATGATTTATGATTCAAACTTATTAAAATAAATTTATTAGGGATAGTTATTAATTAACTATCCCTATACTTGTTCATTATTGTTTGAATATTAATTAAATGATGATCGTAATCATTTACTATAGCTCGAACTTCTTTCATAAGACTTCCGTCCAAATCTCCATTCTCTTGTATAAATTTATTTCCCTGTTTTATACCCATTTTCATGGCATTAACAGCATGTTCACAAACTTCAAGATCACTGTTTACTGGTATAAGTTTAATTTTCTCAAAGAAATCTGCCATCATGCCTGCCATTCCAAGAGTATCAGAAGGATTACCTTCCAGCTGTTCTATTCGGCTGGTAATAGCATTTTCATGTCTTTTAAAGGATTCAATAATATTTGTTAATTCATTTTTAAGTTCTGGGTCCTTTGATTTACCTAAATAATCTTTAAAAGTAGAACCTCCCATATGGATTCCTTTTAAAAATTTATTCATTTCCTTTATATCACTTTGACTTTTTACATCTGTAATCATGCAATATCACCTCAATATTATTATTTGATTTTGAATGGCTTTTTATACACTATACTATCCTCTTTCAATAAACTTTCAAAAGAAACTTCGCCTCATTATCATTCACAAATTAATTGGAACTAACTATGAAAAAGAGATTATATTAAACTTCTGTAGAAATTAAATTGATAAATATGTATAACTGTAATTCTTAATATCTTTCTATTTCTATGTAATAATGATACAATTTATTTTAATTAATTAAAATATGCTATCCTCAGTCACAAAGTTCTAATAAATTTCTAAAAGAAGCTTTACCTTGCTATCATTTATAAATTAATTGGAATTAAAGAGGGAAGTATATCTAAATAAAATACAAGGATTGGTGATATAAAATGCTTACTGGTAAAATTCACTCTATAGAAAGTATGGGGCTTGTAGATGGACCTGGTGTAAGAACTATAGTGTTTTTTCAGGGTTGCAAACTAAGGTGTGCATACTGCCATAATCCAGACACTTGGAATATAAATACAGGAAATAAAATAAC
>JAUZPN010000037.1 GCA_030705885.1 Bacillota bacterium
ATAAGATGTTTAATATGGTTACAATTAATCCAGCCAGAGCAGTAAAAATGGACAAAATTATTGGTTCTATAGAAGAGAATAAAAAAGCAGATATTATTTTAATCGAAAAAATTGATGGTGATTTTCCAGTTATCACATCAGCTTTTGTAGATGGTCAATTAATAACAAGGACTAATTACCGTATATGATAACTGAAAAGAAAATATTGACACCAGATCCTGTTGTAGGTGAAAATTCTAAATTAGTAAATGTAAAACTGGAGAAATATAGTGAAGTTGGATTATTTAATTTTATTGAAAACACAGTAATTGGTGATTACTCATACACAGGGCAATTTTGTTTTGTTCAAAACACAATTATGGGCAAGTTTGTAAATATTGCAGCTGCTGTAAGAATTGGACCAACAATGCATCCATTTGAAAGACCAACACTGCACCATTTTACTTATAGAAGAGAAATGTATGGGTTTGATGATAAGGATGATATTGAGTTTTTTCAAAAAAGAGCAGACAGGATTACTTATATAGGACATGATACATGGATTGGACATGGAGCAATAATTATGCCGGGAGTTAAAATTGGTGATGGAGCTATAGTTGGAAGTGGAGCAGTAGTGACTAAGGATGTTGAACCATATACAATAGTTGCAGGTGTTCCAGCAAAAATTATTAAAAGAAGATTTTCTGAAGATACAGCAAATAAACTGCAGTCAATAAAATGGTGGGACTGGTCTCATGAAAAAATAAAAGAAAATTTTAAAGACTTTTTACTGGATATTGATGCTTTTATAGATAAACATTATACTTTGTCAGGCGATATTTAGTTTTGCTTTCTTTGAAAATCATTTGAAACTAAATATCAGAACAATTAACAATTGCAACATTCCAAAAAGAAAGATAGGGGTATTTATGAAAGATTTATTAAGAATCGAAAATTTAAGCAAGTCTTTTACTATTCATAACATAGGAAAACACATAAAAGCTTCTCAAAATATAAATATATGTTTAAAAGAAGGAGAGTTTATAGGAATAACAGGACGCAGTGGAAGCGGAAAGTCTACAATACTTAAATGTATTTATAGGACTTATTTGCCTGAAGAGGGAAGTATTTGGTATGATTCAAAAAAATTTGGACTTATAAATATATCAGAAATTTCAGAGAGAAATATGATTTATTTAAGAAAATATGAGATTGGATATGTATCTCAGTTTCTTAATATAATGCCTAGAACCACAGCAAGGGAACTTGTTGAGAATGCAGTTTTAGAGATGGGTTATGATCATGAATATGCACAAAAACAGTGTGAAAAAATGCTTGAACACTTTGAATTGGGCAGTGAGCTTTGGGACAGTTATCCAAATACATTTTCAGGCGGCGAAAAACTTAGATTAAATATTGCAAGAGCAATGGTTAAGCATCCTAGACTATTGCTTTTAGATGAACCTACAGCAAGTCTTGATAATGCTTCAAAGATGAAGGTGAAAATACTTATTGAACAGCTTAAAAAAGATGGAACTACCATGATTGGAATATTTCATGATATTGATTTTATGGAAGGGTTATGTGATGAAAGATTTAATATGGAAGTAGGTGTACTTGTATGAAGGCAGACCTTCATGTGCATACAGATATATCTGACAGCTCTTTTAATTTGGATGAGACAATAAAAATATCAAAGAACAATGGAGTTACTCACTTAGGAATTACAAATCATGACACAATAGAGGGGCTGAAGGAAGCAATTAAGCAGGGTGAAAAAGAGGGTATAAAGGTAATACCGGGGATAGAGATATCAGCTTGGAATCCTAAAAGTAAGAAAAAAGTTCATATACTTGGATATAATTTTGACCTTGATGGAGAAAACATCAAGAATCTGTGCAGCATAACTCTTAAAAGAAGACATGAAAATTCAATGCATCAAGTAAATATTCTCATAAATAATAACTATAATATAAGTCTTGATAAAATTCTTATGAGGGCTAAGAACAGCAAAGTAATTTATAAGCAGCATATTATGGCAGAACTTATAGAGATGGGATATGCAGATGACATAAATGCAGATTTGTATAAAAAGTTATTTAAAAATGATGGTATTTGTGCAATGGATATTGAGTATGTTGATGCTTTAGATGCAGTAAAGGCAATAAAAGCGGATAATGGAATTGCTGTTTTAGCACATCCAGGACAGCTTAATTCATATGACATTATTGATGAACTTGTAGGAGCAGGATTAGATGGATTAGAGCTCAATCATGAGGATCATGATGAAGAAGATTTAAAGAGAGTTAAGGAATATAGTGATAAGTATAATCTGTTATTAACAGGCGGCAGTGATTTTCATGGTAAATATGGTACAGGTGTAAATATTGGAGATATAAACTGTCCAAGTGAGTATATTCACATTTTTGATAAGGGTATTAATAAATATAAATTTGATGATCAAAAACAGTGCTTTATAAAAAATCAATATTTGAATTCTAATGATAAAAATAATTTTGATGTTTATGAAGCATTTTCATTTGCGAAAAATCTTGTTAAAGCTGTAGGAAGACGTCTTAAAGAAGTGATAAAAGATGATTTGAATTTAAAATTCAAAAATAATAATCATTATGATATTGTTACAAAGTGTGATATTGAAACAGAGAGTATTCTAGTAGAAAACATCAGTGAAAAATACCCTCATCATACTTTTATTACTGAAGAGAAGTGCTGCGATAATCAATGTATTTCAGAATACACATGGATTATTGATCCAATTGATGGAACTACAAATTTTGTGAGTATTGGCAAAGAATTTGCTGTTTCAGTTGCTTTGTATCATAATGAAAGTCCTTTGATTGGAATAGTTTATGATGCTGCTAAAGATAAATTATATTCAGCAATATTAGGAAAAGGAGCATTTTTGAATGATATTCCTTTATGTTTTAAAAGCAGCAGCCTTACACTTAAAGATTCGCTGATAGATATGAGCTTAAGAACTTTAAATATATTGTGTGATGATTATGGAATAAATTTATACAGTATAATTAAAAGTTTGCGGGGACATAGAGCTTTTGGATCAGCAGCATTGTCAATTTGTAAAATTGCTTCTGGTGAACTTCAAGGCTATGTTTCAGCTAAATTAAATATATGGGATTACGCTGCAGCAATAATTATATTAAAGGAAGCAGGAGATTGTTACATTTATGCTGATAATGAAAAAGACGAATTATCATTAAAACCTGTAACTTTTATTGCAGCAGAAAATGCAGTTATTATGCAGGAAATAAAGGAGCTTATACAAATATAGAAGAATGCAGGATTTCTAATTATTGTATATATAATGTATCAAAATTTAAAGAAAACTTAACTTGTTTTAACATAATTTCAATAATGAGATAAAATTGTTGTTATATTATTATAGTATACTTTAAAGACACATTTGGTTTTAACTAAATTTCTAAATAACCTAGATAAGTTTCTTAATGAAATTTACTGAAACTTTATGACCAAGTATAGTATAAAAATTATATTAAATGAATTGAGAGGAGTTTTATTATTATGAAAAAGTTAATTATGGCTGCAATTTCTATTGGACTTGTATCAGTTTTTATGACAGGATGTTCAACATCTCCTAAATCAGCTAATGCAGAAACGGAGGTTAAAGATCCAGATACAATTACTATTGCATGGCTTCCAAATCAAGGTGGAGATGATTTTAAGGATGCACGTACTGAAGTTGATAACATCATCGCTAAAGCAACAGGTTTAAAGGTTGCAGATAAACTAACTACAGATTATGCAATTACTATTGAAGCAGTTGCATCAGGTCAAGCTCAAATAGCTTATGTTGGAGCTCAGCAGTATATTGAAGCTCATGATAAGAATTCAAAAGTTCTTCCACTTGTAGTCAATAGCGGAAATTCAGGTACTTTATCAGATGCTCTTTATTACAGCAGATTCTGTGTAAAAAAAGGAAATGAGGATCAGTATAAATCTGGAAGTGACTACAGCATAGATAATATTGCAGGTAAGAAAATAGCTTTTGTATCTAACAGTTCTACATCAGGATTCAAAGTGCCAACATCAACTATAGTATCCTATTTTTCAAAGAAAGACAAATATAAAGATTTGAAACAAGATGATATGCTTGAAGGAGGAAAATTCTTCAGTCAGGTATTATTTGCCGGTTCACATCAGCTTTCTGCAGTAAATCTGCTAAATGGTAAAGTAGATGTTGCTGCTTTTGATGATACAGATTTAGCTAGTTATGTTAATTTATCATCAGGTGCTGAAAACAAACCAGGAGCTGTCTATACAGTAAAAAGTGATGCTGTAGATCCATTTAAAGTACTTGCAGGTCAGCAGTATGTAGTTATAAAAGCAATGCCTGTAATGAATGGACCATTAATGGTGAATACAGGAACATTAAGCAAAAAGACAATTGATACAATTAAGAAAACACTTATGTCTGATGATGTAACTAATAATACAAAGATATTTATTCCTAAGGATGCAAAATATAAAGGTATGTACAATCAGCCTCAGAAGTTTATTTCTGTAGAAGATAAGTGGTATGATCCTATTAGAGACCTCAGCAAGTAGAATTTTTAAAACGAAAGGAAGTATCATATTATATGCCTTTATTGGAATTAAAAAATGTAACTAAATATTATGATAAAGGAACACCAGCCATATCAGATATAAGTTTTGTTGCAAATGAAGGGGAATTCATTTCGGTTATAGGACCTTCAGGAGCTGGAAAGTCTACTATTTTACGATGTATAAACAGGATGATTGAAGCAAGCAGTGGTGAAATTATATTTGATTCGCAAGATATCTTAAAATGTAACAAAAGAAATATAAGAGCTGTAAGGACAAAAATTGGTATGATTTTTCAGCAGTATAATCTTGTTGAGAGAATGTCTGTTATAGAAAATGTGCTTCATGGAAGGCTTGGACATAAATCAACTTTGGCAGGTATTGCAGGAAGCTATACCGATGAAGAAAAAAAGTATGCATTTAAAATCATAGATATGCTTGGATTAACAGATCAGGTTTATAAAAGATGTGACCAGCTGAGCGGAGGTCAAAAGCAAAGAGTAGGAATTGCTAGAGCGCTTGTTCAGAAACCTAAAATAATATTATGTGATGAACCTATATCATCACTTGATCCAAATTCATCAAAAATAATTATGGATTATCTTAAAAGTATTTCTTCTGAAATGAAGATAACTTTAATTGTAAATCTTCATCAGGTTGAAATATCATTAAAATATTCTGACAGAATTATTGGTGTAAACAGCGGGAAAATAGTTTTTGATGGTCCTGCAAAAGATATGACATCAGAAAATATTCATAATGTATATAATATAGATAATGAAAATTCAAATTTTGATTTAGGTGAAAAATATGAAGCATGATTTTTTTGTAAGGAAAAGAAAAGAAACACTTATATTTTTAGCTGTTAGTATCATTATAACAATAGGAACAATGATATTAGTAAATTATAATCCAGTAAAAGGTTTTGCAAGTATATCTAAAGCAGCAGTTTGGGGAGTTAGCAATTTTTATCCTGATGCAAAATCAATGGATAAACTGCCAAACCTTATTTTAAAACTTCGTGATACAATTCTTTCATCTATTGCAGCTACAATAACTGCATCAGTTTTTGCATTATTTATGTCAGTAGCAGGATCTAAAACTACAAGGGTAAATAATATATTCTTTGTACTCAGCAGAGGAATAGCTTCAATGTTTCGTAATATACCTTTAGTTGCCTGGGCAATGATTTTAATGCTGGCTTTTAGTCAAAGTCCGCTTACAGGATATCTGGCTCTTTTCTGTGGTTCCTTTGGATTTCTTACAAGAGCCTTTATGGAATCTATTGATGAAGTCTCTAAAGATTCAGTTGAAGCTTTAAAGGCTGCAGGTGCAAGTTATTTTCAAACTATATTTCAGGCAGTCCTGCCATCTTGTATGCCTCAAATGATAAGCTGGCTTATGTATATGATAGAAACAAATATACGTGATGCAACTCTTGTGGGGATTCTTACAGGTACAGGAATCGGCTTTGCTTTTGAATTATATTATAATAGTTTAAAATATCATATAGCAAGTCTTGTAGTTCTTCTTGTTGTCATTACTGTAATCACTATTGAATTTATTTCTAATTATATCAGAAGGGTGATTTTATAATGGATGTAGTAAAAACAATTGTTAAATTTAATCAGTTAAATGATGAAAATACTGATTATGATGACATAAAGTATAAAAAAATCAGACAGTTGAGTAAGAGTAATATTGTAATGGGTGCTGTATTACTTATACTATTGCTTTTAACAATATATACTTTTCTTACAATGAAAATTACTGGTATTAATGTTGCAAAAGGTTTTAAGGATACATTTTATAATTTTTTTATAATGTTTACACAGCCATACTCGCACAGATTTACTATAGGTAATGCTTTATATGAAGTGTTTATAACAGTAGGATTAGCATTTTTGACAACATTATTTGGTGCAGTAATTGCTGTATTTTTAGGACTTTTATCTGCACAAAATCTAAGCAGCAGTTATGTCAGTAGATCTATAAAGGCTGTTGTAAGTTTTATCAGAGCAGTTCCAACAGTACTTTGGGTTTTAATATTTGCTGTTGCCGCAGGACTTGGAAGTGAAGCTGCTGTTATAGGTATGACTTTTCATTCAGTAAGCTACCTTACAAAAGCATATTCTGAATCCTTTGAAAGCCTTGATAAAAGTGTAATAGAAGCTTTAAAAGCAAGTGGAGCAAACTGGTGGCAGATTGTATTTCAAGCTGTTATTCCATCATCATCAACATATATGTTGTCATGGACATTCATGAGGTTTGAAATCAACTTTACTAATGCAGTTGCAATGGGTGCAGCAGCAGGGGCAGGCGGAATAGGTTTTGACTTGTTTATGGCAAGCGGTTATTATTTTGATTTAAGAGAGGTTGGACTAATAACTTATCTTATTTTAGCAGTAGCTTTTATATTGGAGATAATTTCAACAAAAACGAAGAAAAAGTTAATGAGCTGCTAGAAGTTGATTTAAATTTTTAAGGGAAGGTATGGCTTCCCTTAATTTGCTTTTTATGAAAGTACTTAATTATATTTATTAATATTTTTTATTTGCATACTTGAAATTTAAATAGAATGTGATATTATAAGATTATAAAGATTTAAATAAACGGTTTTTAAATATAGACTTTATTAAAATAATTAACAAAGAAAGGTATACTATGAGTAAGGTGCTTAAAGGTAGTTTTGAATTAATGAAACAACTTAATATAGCTGCAATTCTTAATGTTTTAAGAACAAAAGAAAAGATGTCAAGAGCTGAAATTGCATTGATAACAGGGTTAACTCCTGCAAGTATAACAAATATTACTAAATTTCTTTTAAAAGCAGGATATTTAAATGAAACAGGAATAGGTGAATCAAACGGTGGAAGGCCGCCGGTAATATTAGAACTAAATCCTGAAGCAAGGTATACAATAGGTGTTAATCTTAATGTTGGAATAATAGAAGTTGTTGCAGCAAATCTTAATGCTAATATAATTGCAAAGAAAACAATTGAAGTTGCAGATAAAGAAGATGAAAAAAAGTATGTTGTGGTTTTAAATCAAATAATTTCAATGATAAATGGAATTATTTATGAGAACAACATACAAAAAGACAAAATAACAGGAATTGGTATGGCTGTTCATGGAGTAGCAAATGCTTCTACTGGAATTTTAGAATTTTCTCCATATTATAATTGGAGAAATGTTCCTATAGCTTATGATATTGAAAATGCTATTGGATATTCAGTATTCATTGATAATGATGTTAGAGCTATGGCTTTAGGTGAAAGCTGGTTTGGCAGTGCTAAAGGGGTAGATAATTTTATTACTATCAACATATCTAATGGTATTGGAGCAGGTATAATAATTGATAATAAACCTTACTATGGTGTAAATCACAGTTCTGGTGAAATAGGACATATAGTAGTAGATCCAGATGGACCGAAATGCTGCTGTGGTAATTATGGGTGCCTTGAAAGTATAGCTTCAAATAAAAGCTTAGTTAAAAAATCAATAAAGCTTATAAAGCAAGGGACAGAAACCAGTATATTAAAAGAAAAAAGAGATATTCAAAATATTACAATTGAAGATATATGCGATGCAGCAAATAATGGAGATGAAGCAGCTATAATGCTTCTTAAGGAATCAGGAAGGTATATAGGACTTGTGATATCTAACCTTGTAAATATTCTTAATCCAACGGAGATAGTAATGGTAGGAGAAACAATGACTTCTAATGATTATGCTTTAGAAAGCATAAAGACTACTGTAAAAAATGTAGGGTTTATGGTGCCATCACAAAATGTAAAAATAGTTCAATCTGCTTTAGGTAACAATGCAGCAGCAGTTGGAGCGGTGACTCTTGTTTTAGAAGAGATTTTTAACGGAAGAGAGTTTGCAGAAGGTAATAATTAGATATGCTATGCTCAGTCGCAAAGTTTTAGTAAATCGTTGAAAGAAGTGTAACCTCGCTATCATTTACAAATTAATTGAAACTAAATATGACCGAGGAAAAGTATACATAGTTTATTAATTAATTTAATAAAGTTTATATTAAGGGGGTATTATAAAATGATTAATGCTGCGTATGAAATAGAAAGAATTTTAAAGTTTGGTATCAGAAAAAATATGATATTTAAATGGGATGTCATTCCTGTAAGGAATGCTCTTATGGATCTTTTAAAAATAGAAGTTCCGTATAAAAATGAATTTAAGGATACAGATGATGAAACTCCAGTTAATATACTTTCAAATATTCTTGACTATGCTTATGAAACAGGAATTATAAAAAATAATACAGTAACAGAAAGAGATTTATTAGATGCCAGAATTATGGGGCTATTAATGCCAAGACAATCAGAGGTAAATAAAAAATTCTATGAAAAAATGAATAGTGGCAATATAAAAGAAGCTGTGGATGAATTTTATGAACTATGTAAATCTTCACACTATATTATGACAGAAAGAATAGCAAAGAATCAAAAATGGTATGCAAAAACAGAATATGGTGACTTGGAAATAACTATTAATCTATCAAAACCAGAGAAAGATCCAAGTGAGATTGCAAATGCCAGGAATGAAAAACAATCTTCTTATCCTGAGTGCCTTTTATGTGTTGAAAATATAGGATATGCTGGCAGGTTAAATCATCCAGCAAGACAAAATTTAAGAGCTGTACCAATTACTTTAACGGGAGAACAATGGTATTTTCAATATTCTCCATACTCTTATTATAATGAGCACTGCATAGTTTTTAATGAAAAGCATGTCCCAATGAAACTTACTGAAAGTTCTATAAAGAGACTAATAGAATTTGTAGATTTGTTTCCTCATTATTTTATAGGTTCTAATGCAGATTTACCAATAGTAGGAGGATCAATACTAACTCATGATCATTATCAAGGTGGAAATCATAAGTTTCCTATGGAGATGGCAGAAGTAGAAAAAACATTTACAAATCATGAATTCACTAATGTTAAAATAGGTATTGTAAAATGGCCAATGTCAGTCATAAGGTTAAGTTCTGATGACAAGGAAAGCTTAATTAGAGGAGCCATATACATTTTAAATTCTTGGATAAATTATAGCGACAGTGATAATGAGATATCAGCATTTACAGGTGATATTCCTCACAATACAATAACACCTATTGCAAGAAGAAAAAATGATGGATATGAATTAGATTTGGTCTTAAGGAATAATAGAACTACAGACCAATATCCATTTGGAATTTTTCATCCTCATTCAAATTTGCATCATATAAAAAAGGAAAATATAGGTCTTATAGAAGTAATGGGATTAGCTATTTTACCAGGAAGACTTAACAAGGAATTATCAAAGATAACTGAGATATTAACTGGAAAAGTAAAATATGATAGAGATGCTATTGAGAAAGATATAAATTTATCAAAACATTCTTTATGGATAGAAAAAATGATTAAAGAAAACAAAAATCCATTAAAAGCAGAAGATTGCGAAAATCTCTTAAAGAAAGAAATTGGAATAATTTTTTCAAAGGTATTAGAGGATTCAGGAGTATTTAAAAGAAATGATAAAGGAAAATTAGGATTTGATAAGTTTTTAAATAGCATAAATATTTATTAGTAAATATATAATGGAGGGAAAATAATATGATAGAAATAGAAAAGCTTTTTTTAGAGAACTATGGACAAAGTAATGGTAAAGTATATAGTTTCTTCTCGCCAGGAAGAGTGAATCTTATTGGAGAACATATTGATTATAGCGGAGGTCTTGTTTTCCCAGCAGCACTGACTATTGGCATATATGGTGCAGCAAGGTATAGAGATGATAATTTAATAAGAATGAGATCAAAGAATATTAGTGGTGAAGTAATAATAAATCTTGAGGAAACTTTAGAATATAACGATGAAGATAATTGGGGTAATTATCCAAAAGGAATAATTAAAGAACTTATAAATAGAGGACATAAAATAAAAGGAATGGATTTATTATTTTATAGTAATCTGCCTGATGGAGCAGGATTATCTTCCTCAGCAGCTTTAGAAGTATTGACAGGATATATTATTCTTAGTTTAGAAAATGGAAATAATGTAGATAGAATAGAATTATCAAAGCTTTGTCAAAATGTTGAGAACAAATTTATTGGAGTAAGCTGTGGCATAATGGATCAATTTTCAGTATCTTTAGGCAAAAAGGATAATGCAATTTTACTAGATTGTAACAGTTTGTATTATGAATATGTGCCATTAGATTTAGGAAATTCCTCTCTTGTCATTATGAACACAAATAAAAGAAGAGAACTATCAGACTCAAAATATAATGAAAGAAGATCTGAATGTGAAAAAGCTTTGGAATTAATAAATATAAATAAAGCAAATAAATTGAAAAATCTTTGTGAAGCTTCATTAGAAGATGTTGAACATTTTATTAGTGATACAACTATAAAAAAAAGATCAACTCATGTTATTACAGAAAATAAAAGAGTAAAAATGGCAGCTTGTGCACTTAGAATGGGTGATATAGAGCGTTTTGGAAAGCTTATGATTGAATCTCATAAGTCTTTAAAAGAGGATTATGAGGTTACAGGCTTTTATTTAGATACAATAGTAAGTGAAGCACTAAAAATCAAGGGATGTATTGGTTCAAGAATGACAGGGGCTGGTTTTGGAGGCTGTGCTATTGCTTTAGTTGATAATTCAATATTAGATGAGTTTGAAAATACAGTATCAAAAGAATATGAAAAAATTACAGGAATAAAACCAGAATTTTATGTAAGCAGCATAGGTGATGGTGTATTTCAAATAAATCACTAATGATATCAGCAGTACAGCCATGAATGAAAATAGTGACAAGCTATTTTCTATCTAATTAGGAGGGAAAATGGAAATAAGAAGTGATAAATATAAAGGAGCTGAAGCTTTCATTCTGGAAAATATATATTTAAGAGTTATTGTTCTTAAAAATTTTGGAGCTAAGGTAGCTTCTATATATAATAAAAAACAAAATTTTGAGGTATTATTTCAGCCTGTGAATAATGAATATACAGTTCCTTTGTATGGTGACAGTTTTGAAAAATATGATACTTCTGGATGGGATGAAGCATACCCAACAATAGATAAATGCTTATATCCTTTTGAAACAAAGCATAAGGGTATTGAAATGCCTGATCATGGGGAACTATGGAGTATACCTTGGAACTTTACTGTAGAAGAAGGAAAATTAAAATCTTGGGTTGCAAGTCCTAAATTTAATTATATATTTACTAGATATATTGAACTTAGAGAAAATACTATTCACGTAGAATATGAAATTAAAAATATAGGTGATGAAAATTTATATGCAATATGGACTTTGCACAGTTTACTTGCATGTGACCAATACTCAAAATTAATTTTAAAAAATGTACATAAAGTTATTAATGTACACAAAAGCGAAGTATTAGGAAATGTTGGAACAGTTCATAATTATCCAATGACTAAAGATGTTAATGGTAATAATTATAGCTTAGATAAAATAAATCCTGTAAGTTGTAAAAAATCAGAGAAATTTTATGTTAAAGGGAAGTTATTAAAGGGTGAGGCTGGAATTACCTTAAATAAAGAAAAAATATTGTTAACAATTAATTTTCCTGAAAAGAAAATACCTTACTTAGGCATTTGGATTAATGAAGGTGGTTTTAAAGGTGAATATAATTGTGCTATTGAACCTGCTAATGGATTTTATGATTCTGTAGAAACAGCTAAAAGATATAATGAAATAGACAAAATTAATCCTAAAGGTAGTAATAGTTGGTTTTTGGATATAACCTTGAAAGAAATTTAGAATTTTTGTTCTACTGCTAATGAATGCAAGTATAATTATCAATAAGAGATATAAAAGCTGGCACAAATAAAAATGTGTCGGCTTTTTTGTGCGACAGAATATTAAAAGAGTTTTAAGTAAATTTAGAATTTATATAAAAATTTTAATAAATGAAGGAATTTTATACAATTGTGTAGAAATAATTAATATAGGCTGTATTAAAATTCATCAGAAGGGAGAATGATTTAATGTTCAAATTGGCAGTAAAATATTTAAAAGGAAATAAGAAAAATACTATTTCAATTATCTTAGGCATTGCATTATCAGTGATGTTTATGTTTTCGCTGATTCAGATGGGAGACAGTATTATTGATAAGTATAAGGAATTTTTGGTTTTAGGTGAAAATCAAGATATACATGTTGAAAGTCTTGATAAAGAAAAGGCAAATTTAATTTATTCTTCAATAAAAAATGGAAAAGGTGAAAAAAAGGTAGATACATGTAGCATTAATGAATATATAGGGGATATTTTGTTTAAAGAGGATAGTTCTTTAATAGGTAAATTATGTGCTGCTGATCAAAGTGCAATTAAGACAATAAATAATATTAAAGTAGTACAAGGGAAATTTCCTAAAAAAGCATATGAAATTTGTATTGAAGAGGGAGTAAATAATAAATTAAAAACACCATTAAAGGTTGGAGATAAGATTAATTTACAAATTAAGGATGCAAATAATGATATTATAGAAAAACAATTTATTATTTCTGGTTTTGTAAATGATTCAAGAATACAGTCTATGTCATCAGGTCAATATAGTTATGTATTTACTTGTTTTGATACAGGCTCTAAAATAGAAAAAGAAAATGAATTTGCATTATCTGATAATTCATATAGTATTGATATTTTAGTTGATAAAGATAATTATAATTTTAATAAAGTATATAATATAAGTAATAATATATATCCGTTAATTAACATGAATTACAATAATATTTCTAAAAACCTTGCAAAAGATACTAAAGAAGAAAAAGACTTATATAATAAGGTTAACTCTCAAGTTAAATTTAATGATGATAAAGAGAAAGCATATAATGATAAAGATGGTTATAGTTCAGGAGGTGGTGCTTTGAAGATTTTAGCACTAATAATCTCATTAGGAACAATGCTTTTAGTATATAATAGTATTAATTTAACAGTAGCAGAAAGAATTAAACAATATGGTGCATTAAGATGCATTGGAATGAGTAAAAAACAGCTAATTAAAATAATTTTTTATGAAATATTAGTGATTAGTGTTATAGGAATTGGTTTAGGAATCATTTTTGGAATATTGTTAAATAAAGCAGCTGGAGAAACTATAATGTCACTCACTTTAATGAAAAAAGTTACTTTGTTACAAAAACCAATTACATATATTTCAGTAATTGTCTTAGCATTTATTACAATAATAGCAGCAAGTTTAAAAATATTTTTCAGTATCAGTGGATTTACACCTATAAAAGCTTTAAATTATTGTGAAGCTTCTAAATTTAAATTAAAAAAAGTAAAGCAAATGAAAATAAAAAATTCTAAACAAATGATTGAGTTGTTTTCATCAAGAAATATATTAAGAAATAAAACAAAGTCAATTACAGTTTGTATATCTTTATGTGTATGTATTACTTTATTAATGATTATTACTAATGGATTTTTATGCATTAATCTTCCTAAAAAAAGTATTAAAACTAAATTTTCAAATTATGAAGTCTCACAGAAACTTGTTGATTTAAGTGAACCTGCTATTCCACAGAAGATTGTAGACAATTTAAGCAAACTAGATAAAGTTAAAAATGTTTATGCAATGAATGATGGAAGAAGTTATTATTTAAGTGTAAATGAAACTAATTCTAATTCAATAGGTTTTAAAGTTTATAATGATGCTTTATTTCAAAAGTTAATAGATTATAATGAAGAACTTAAGGGAATAAATTATAAAAGCGATGATGTTGTTGTTTTATGTAATTGTAATAATAAAGCTAAGGATAAATCATTAAGCAGTTTAGGAGAAGATTCAGTAATAGAAGGAATTGTTATGAAACCAGATTCTTTTTTTGATCCTATTTCAAATGAAGTATGTAAAATTAAAATTACTAAAGCTATTAATGGTCACGGCTTTGAACAAGCAGGAGTTTATAATAATTACAATGAAACATATCCTTATTTAATCATGAATGAGACTTTGGCTAAGAAAACATTTGGAGAATTAAGGTATACTGATATTATGATTAATGTTAATGGGGAAATTACAAGCGATTTTGAAAGAAATGTATCAAGTACTCTTGAAAGTGTAAAAAATGTATCATGTTCAAGTTATGATGCAGGAATGAAGGATGATCAAAAACAACTTTTGGGAATGATAATTTTAGCAGTTTATTTAATAATTTCAACAGCTATAATAGGTTTCTTTAATATGAGTAATACAATAAAGGCAAATATAATAAATAGGAGCAGTGAAAATGGAATGTTAAGAGCGATAGGAATGCCAAATAAAATTTTAACTAATATATTGTGTTTGGAAAATGTAAAGCTATCAATAATTGCTTCTATAATGGGTTTTATTATTTCAATGCCTATAGGAATATATATTAGTGCAATTGTTGCAGATGGAGTAATCAAAATTCATTATATTGTATATATTGTAATTACTTTATTATCAGTTAGTTTGAGTTATTTTGTATCATATTTTTCTGTTAAGAGGGGATTTAAGAAACAGATTATGAGTGCAATTAGAGAGAGAGGTTAATGGGATGAAAGTTGTAGAAATAAAAGATGCTTGTAAAATATATGGGAAAGGTGAGACAAAGGTAGATGCATTAAATCATGTTAATGTATCTATTGAAGAAGGAGAGTTTGTAGCAATTTTAGGAACCAGCGGTTCAGGAAAAAGTACAATGCTTAATATGATTGGAGGGCTTGATGAGCTTACAAGTGGGGAAATTTTTCTTGATGGTCAAAATTTGAAAGGACAGAAAGATGAAATTATGTCTAAGTTTAGACGGGAAAAGTTAGGCTTTATATTTCAATCATTTAATTTGATACCTGTTCTTTCAGTATATGAAAATATAGTTATGCCAGTTATGCTGGACAACAAAAAAGTAGATGATTCATATATAGAAGAGTTGATGGAACTGCTTGGAATCAAGGAAAAGAAAAATGTATTTCCTAATCAATTATCTGGAGGGCAGCAGCAGAGGGTTGCAATAGCAAGAGCTTTAGCTAATAAGCCTAGAATTGTTTTAGCAGATGAACCAACAGGAAATTTAGATACTAATAATGGACAAGAAGTATTGAAATTATTAATGAATGGAGTAAAAAAATATAATCAGACATTGATAATGGTAACACATAATAATGAGATAGCAAAAAAGGCAGATAGGATTATTTTTATAGAAAATGGTGCTATAAAGGAAGATAAGATTGTTAATATTTAACAATGGATATAAAAAGTATATTGTGGACATACTTGGTAAATAAAATAATGAGTGTTTTTTTATAATAACAATCAAGTTATATATATTGAATTTGAAGATTTATATGTAAAAGGGGAAAATGATTATTTTCGCCTTTTACAATATTATTTAAGATTTTTTTTAAATTTTGTTTTCTTATTTAATTGATAGCTTACTGTAAAAACTACTATAATTGCAGTAACACCTGCAACTAACCAAATCCATGTTGATTTAGCTACTCCAATGTAAACAAGAGTAGTTCCTAAATAGTATGGAATAATTGAAACTGCTGAGGTCCATACATATGGCCAAAGACTGATAGATGGCATGGCAGCGGCAATATAGTTAACTATAAAAGCTGGAATAGGCAGAATACGTGCAGCAAGTAATCCTACAGAACCTCTCTCCTTAACCCAATTATCTACTGTTTCAAAGTATTTAGGAGTAATTAATTTCTGAAATAAACTTTTACCAAAATAATGAACAAGGTAATAAATTACAAATGCACTTATAATTGAACCTATCCAAGAGTATATTGGTCCTAAGAAAACACCAAAAATTTTAAGTAAAAGTAAATAAAATCCTTCAGAAGGAATTGGTGTCATGCAAAGTGCCGCCATAAGGAGAATTGATAATAAGATTCCCCAGATTCCCCAAGCACGAATTAAAGTAGATAGTTGATTTTTTCGATCCAGATAAAAAAATAGTACAATTAAAAACAAAAAAATTATAATAAATAACGTTAAAAATACATTGTTTTTCCCTTTTGATTTTACATTTTTTAACATAATAACCTCGTATTATCCAAAACTTGGTTTAAAACAACTAACGTTGGTATATTTATAGAATTTTTATGGTTAAATTTTTTTATGAGATTTTTTGTGGTAATGATGCGTTTCAAATACAAGCCCCCTCTATAAATTCTCTATATTAATTTATATTCACAGTATCTATTATTATTATTTCTGATTTCGTCTAATATATACTATCATTGATCACAAAGTTTCACTAAATTAAATTTTTATTACAGTTCCATTTATTCCATCAACACGGATAATGTCACCTGTCTTAATTTCCTGTGTTGCATTTCCGCAGCCGACAACAGCAGGAATGCCAAATTCTCTAGCAACGATTGCGGCATGTGAAAGAGGAGCTCCGATATCTGTGACAATAGCAGATACTTTTGTAAATATTGGTGTCCAGCCTATGTTTGTTGCTGTTGTAACAAGGATTTCTCCCTGCTTAAGCTGTTCTGACTGTGATAAATCATTCAGAACGCGAGCAACTCCAACAACAACACCTGATGCACCAGCATAACCCTTTACTGTATAATTTTTATTTGAATTGTCAGTAATGTTTTTGCCAAATAAGTAAAAGTCTGTACGTCTGTTTTCATCTGCAAGCCACTGTTTTGGTTCAAATCTGCCAACAATAATGTTTGGAAATTTAGGCAGTTTAAGGTAGTATTCATAGTTTTGTCTTCGTGTAGGAATGTTTTTAATGACACTTGTATTTCCTTTAAGCAACTGCATTGTTTCAGTAAAATACAGCATAAAAATATCATCACCAAGATTATTAAGTTTTGATGCACGCAGAAGGTATTCACGCATAAGGCAAAATAGTTTAACTGACTGACTTCGAACATTCTCTCTAGTATATACTGCCTTTGAAAAATTAGAAAGTGTTTTATCAAGCCATTCTGACTTATTAGGATACATTGTCTTAAATTCAGCAACTGCTTTTTCATAACGTTTTTCCTGTTCAGATTTCAATTTATAAGCATTAATTCCTGACTTTTCATGTTCCTCAATTCTGTTAAAAGGAAAGTCTGGATTTTCGTATGGGTATGGGCAGGATAGCTCCATTTCATCAGGGGAGCGATGTCCATATTTTTTAACATATTCTTCTTTTGTGATTTTTCCAGAAATAATATCTTCAATACCAAGGAGTGGTTTCATACTTTCAAGTATGCCATTGCTGCTGCAATTTGAGCATAATTCATTTGCAAGTGTTTCACCTGCAATTTTTATAATATGATTTCGCGTATTAAAAAGTTGTTTTACAGATACACTGGAGATTATTGTATTCATAACCTTTGTCATAAATGCATCACATTCATTTACCCAAAAGTCATATAACTCATTATTTTCATTAATTGTATGTATTTTTTTAATTAGTTCATCAGCTATATTAGATATATTATTAGAGAATTCTTTATTACTCATTTTGAGATTAGATTTTGATTTTTTTGAAAAAATCAGTGTTGCAATTTTTTTTATAAAGTAAATTTTATTAAATTGAAATAATGGTATCTCAATATCATCTGGAAGATTTCCTGCAATATCTGAAATAAGACTATAGGCTTTCTTTTTAGAAACACCAAACGAAACAAGTAGTGAACATATAACACTGATATTACAGTAGAGCTGTCCGTATATATTCTCAACAAAGTAATGAATACCAATCATATCAAATATTGATTCCAGAATTCCATAGGTTGCAGGTGAAACAGGATGCATAAAAATTTCACCTACATTTGTTTTAGTAAAGAGATATTCCCCGCCTAAAGAACCATTTATTTCATAGGTGTCAGTATTACACCTGCGAAGAGTTGTAATAGGACGTGATTGAAGAATATATACTTTCCCATTTGATACCGCCCATTCTATATCCTGAGGGCATCCATAAAGTTTCTGTATTTTAACAGCATAGCGGAACAGCTTTTTTGCATATGGCTTTATCTTATCATCTCCTTTGAAGCTGTAATTCATAGCATCAAAGGAGAATTCAATAGCATTCGAACTACCTGAAACTAGAGACTCGCCAACACCTTTAACATAGTTTCCTATCATTTTTGTGCTGTTTCCTGTTATGGGATTTGAAGTAAACAATACCCCTGCATATTCAGGTTTAACGAACTGCTGAACCACAACAGCTATTCCACCACATTCTGCATCTCTGTTTTTAGCATATTCTGTTACACGATCTGCTTTTGCTGATAGAGCAATTTTATCTACAGCAGAGGCAATGTCTATTCTTTTAACATCCAGCATAGTTTCATAAGCACCAGCAAATGAAGCATTTTTGCTATCTTCGCCAATAGCTGAAGAACGTACAGCATAGGTAATTTTATCTGATAATTTTGAAATAAAACTTTCTAAAATATTTTTAAAATCTTCCCGAAGTGTGTTATTATAGAATGCATTAGGTAATATTATAAAGCCTGGAGGCACTGGAAGTCCTGCTTTTACAAGTTTTGCAAGTGAACTGCCTTTTCCGCCTGCAAGATATATTTCTTTTTCAGTTATATTATTGAATGAAACAATATAATTCATAAAAGTTCCCCTTATTCTAATAAAATAAGTCTATCTGTGTATCACCTTATTTTTGTAATTTTAAGCTTCATAAAATAATCCAATCGAATTTAAACAAATCGTGGGTTATTTCATGAAGCTTATTTTGTACTAAAAAATTTAGTTTTTTCACATATAATAAAATCATATTATTGACTTCTCCAATATTTATACTACAGCTTGTCTATTTTCAAAATTCACTTTTATATAGTCTGAATTATCTACGTAATATTTAACAATATATTCATCAAGTTGATGACTTACTTCTAAAACTTCTTCATCTAAAGTACCATTTGCTAAAATTAATTCTTGCAATTTTATCCTAAGTTCTTCCAATTTTCACACACCTCTTTTTAAATAATTTCTAATAGTATTACATATTTTACAGTTAATAATAGGAAAGGTCAATGTAAATAAATGTAAAGTAAACGTTTCCAAAAAGATTTTTTGAAAGTAATTGTCATATAATTATGATTAAAAAATCACTTGAATTTCATTAAAATTAGAGCTAAATATAAAATGAAAAATATTTATTAATTATATTTATTTTCACACAATTTACAAATTTAGTATTTGCAAATTGTGTGAAGATTTATAATGAGAGAAAACTTAAATTTTAATTTGGTAGTTAATAAATAATAAAATTTTTCCATGTGACACAAATTTACAAAATAGTAATATTAATTATGGTATTATTATTTATATATAATAAATGAAAATTATTGTTAGATAATAGGGAGGTATATAATTATGCGTAATATTTTGGAAAAAATTGTAAAAGAGAAAAACAAACTTGATAAATTAATTTCAGAAAATGGCAGTAATTTACTACATCCTAAAATACTTGAACAAAGTCAAAAATTGGACAATCTTATTTTAATATATTTAATAAATAAGGTTAAGAATAAATAAACTTAAAATTTTTTCTTATATTTTTTCTTATGCTTTTTACTCTTTTTTTTATCTTTAGTATGAAATAGTTCTTGATAAGAATTATAAAATAGTGCTTTATTTAATTTTTGAATATTAAAATTTATATTTATAAATTTTCTTTTCAAGGGTTCTAAAATAGGACTGGTTGTTAGTCTTAGAAAAAAAGATTTCAAAAAATTATCCATTTGAATCTCCTTTAATAAATAGTTTACTAATTATATATATATTATAAATTAGAATAAATAGAAGTTAAGAAATTTTATACTACCTTCTGTCACAAGGTTCTAAAAGAATCTTCACCTCACTATTATTTATAAA
>JAUZPN010000038.1 GCA_030705885.1 Bacillota bacterium
CCTATATGAGGTACAAACTCATATAAACGCTCCCATTCAAGAGCAAATGTCATTAAGTTAGCTCCCTTATCTAGATGTCCTAATATATTATTCTTAGGAACTCTGCAATTATCTAAAACAATTTCGCTAGTAGGACATGCGCCTAAACCCATCTTTTCAATTTCAGAACAAACCTTAAATCCTTCAAAATCTTTTTCTACAACAAAAGCAGTATATTTTCTAATTGGACTCTCTTTAGTTATAGCAAAAACAATAAACACATCAGCAATTGGCCCATTTGAGATAAACATCTTACTTCCATTTAAAATATAATCATCGCCATCCTCAATTGCATTAGTCATCATGCTAAATGCATCCGAACCTGATTCAGCCTCAGTAATAGCAATAGCACCTATCTTCTTACCTTTAACCATACATGAAACATATTTTTCTTTTAAAGCTTCATTACCATATAAATAAATTAAATTTTGTGCAACCCAAATATGATTATTAACTGTAAAAATAAACCCATTATTTTTACATGCGTATCCTAGTGCCTCAAAAGCAATTGCTGCTGTCAAATAGCTTTCTTCTAAACCTCCGTATTGTTCTCCTATAGTTATACCTAAAAGTCCAAATTCTGCAACTTTTTGAAACATATCTGCAGAATATTTCTCTAAATATTCGTTATTGTTCAAATTATCGTAAGCAAAATCCATAATTTCTTGCTTAATTTCTCGTTGTTCCTTCGTTAAATCAAAGTTCATGTCACTACCTCCTAAATTATACAATTAAATTATAATTTATATTTAAACATTAGTCAATTACATAATTATTAAATTATTTTAACTATTAAATAATAATACATTACTTCTATTTTGTATTTTTATAAACAATTTATATAATTAAGTGCTATATATTTCAATTATTTTACTTAATCCAACAATCTGAATGTTGAAAACAGTAAGTTGGCACTGGTATCCTTTTGCAGCTAGTTTCATACAATGAATCCCAATCAATGGTACCACCATCTAAATATTCTAGTCTTATTCTTTTTGCTAATTCAATATCCATGTAATTACTAGACTTATATTGTTCTACTAATTTTTTTAAATTTTCTTCTTTTCTTGCAAATGCTTTTATATTTAATTTGTTTATTTTAGAAAAATCAATAGTATTTAATTGATTTAACAAATCATCGGTATTTTTAAATAATATAAAAAATCGGTATTCATAATCATTTCTTCCTATATTCAACGAATAAGTTATATTTTTTATATCGGTACTTCTAATAATAAATTGTACATATTCATTAACTAGTTTCTCTAAAGAATATATTGACCTTGCAGTTATCTTTAATATCTTTGGATATGTTGTAAAGGTACTTCGCTGATCATAATAATTTTTAGCTATCAAATGGCAATTTGATCCACTCAAACCAAAAGAAGATATACCACACAAAATATCTTTATCATCTATTTTCTTATACTTTGTATTAATATACATTGCTGAATCTATAATGTTTAAATTCTTATTTGGTATTTGAAAATGTACCATAGGATAAATACTCCTATTTTTCATCATTAGAATAATTTTTACTAAGGATACCAATCCAGCACATTCATAAAGATGACCAAAATTAGTTTTACTACTACCAATAGCACAAAAATTCTTTTTTGATGTATATTGCTTAAAAAGATGTTCTAGTGATTCATGCTCAATATAATCTCCTATTTTTGTTCCAGTTCCATGCAGCTCAATGTACTTAAGTTTCTCTGGATTTATATGTGCTTTTTCCCAAGCAGACTTTATCACGGACTCTTGAGCTTTCTGATTAGGAACTGTTATTCCAGATGAACTTCCATTATGATTTACAGCACTTCCTATAATAATTCCATGAATGTAATCCCTATCTCTAACTGCTTGTCCAAAATCCTTTAATATTACTGTTACTATACCTTCACCAACACCTGCACCATCGGAACAATCGTCAAATGTTCTTGTAATACCATCTTTAGATTCAAAACCTATCTCAAGTTCTTCCTGCTTCAACAAATTCATTACTGTATTTCCACAAGTCACAACAGCAATCTTGTTTGAATTCTTTATTTCATTACATGCCATATGAATTGCAGTTAATGAAGAACTACATGCAGTATCTATAACCATAGCACCTGAATTAAAACCAAACTTCTTAGCTAAATAACCACAAATCATAGCTGATTGATTACGATAAATCTCTTCTCCTTTTAGATTTCTTTTTGCAAGTAAAGCCTGACTGTATTCGCTAAATGAAGAATATCCCATAAAAAACTTAGTGTTAAATTTATGTAAAGTTTCGTAGTTATAACCTGAGTTCTCTATTGCTTTATGAATATTTTCCAACATAATCCTTCCAGTAGGATCTAAAATATCTGCCTCTTGTTTTGACATATTAAAAAAACTATAATCAAATTCATTAATATTATCTAGATAGCTCATCATTCTATACTCTTTTTTTACATTTGTGAACAGAGGATTATTTTTAATAAGACAATCAAATAACTCTCCTCGCATTTTATCAATATTTTTTATTTGATAATTGGAACCTTGCAGCATTTCTACTAAAGTATCATCATCCTTAACTCCTGGAAGATTAAAACTATATCCTATAATAGCAATTTGTGAATCTGCATCAGCTGTCTCAAAATGCAATTTTTCATTCTTTTCTTCTTTATACTTATCATTAATATAATCAGCAATTTTTATAATACTATTATATATAAACAAATCATTTAATCGGAACATGTTAGGATATATTTCATTTAACATAAGCTGCAATCTAGTCAATAAAATAGAATCTCCACCTAATTCAAAAAATGAATTATTTATATCTATTTCTTCATATCCTAATACCTTTGCAAAACATATTCCAACGTTCTTTTCAATATCAGAATAGCTAGTATTTCCCTTAAGTTGAACTTGTATTATTTTAGTTCCTTGAATAAGTTTTTGACGTGATTTTTCAGGTATATCTCCCATCAAATTATATTCTACAGGTACATTATTATTTCTTACTTTATATTCATTAATAATCTCTTCATCTACATTAAAAGAAAGATATTTGAGTTTATCTTCTAAATACCCCAAATATTCCTTATTTATTTTTCCAATAATTAAATTTGCATTAGCATATTGTAAACCTTTATGCATAGCACTTAATGCAGTATTATTATCTAGAACCTTAAATAACATATCATAATTAATTTTATTACGCTTCCCCATACCAACTTCTTTCCAAGTTGTCCATGATAAACTAATTAACTTTCTTTCTTTTGATGAATTAGCATTACAAAATTCATTAATGAAGTAGTTACCAGCCACATACACTGATTGGCCAGCTTCACCATTAGTAGTAGTTTCTGAAGAAAAATAAACAATAAAGTCTAGATTATCTTGCTTTGTAAGATTATTAATTAGCCAACTACCATAGATTTTAGATGAAAAAATATCTTCAAGTTCTTTCTTGTTCTTACTAATTATAATGCTGCTATCACTTCTGCCAGCACAATAAAATATACCATTAATGTTACCTATATTTAACCTAATATCATCTAATGCATTTTTTATTTCATTCTCATCAGAAATATCAAAACAATATAATTTTAAACAATTACATCGTTTCTTCAACATAGTTAAAATATCACTGATATCACTATCATGATCTTTATTTAGATAATTCTTAGAACAAAATAGAACTATTTTAGTTACTCCAAGTTCCACTAATTCCTTTGCTATGGTTATACCTATACCACCAGTACCTCCTGTAATAATATAAACATCATCTTTATGATATTCCATTTTACTTAAACACCAATTTTTCTTTGGTGCTAGAATAAGCTTCCTATTATATATTTTTCTATTCCTAACAGCAAAAATATGGTATTTTTTTTGATTAAGAACATAAGTAATATTATTAATAATATTACTTAACGAATCAACATCAAAAATATTACAATTAATATTTGGATATTCATGTTGTATGCACATACCAAAACCAATCAAAGAACTATTAGCATAATTATTTTGTTGATTAGTAATCTTTGAAACATTATTAATTATTATAGAAAAATTTATCAAACTTCCTCTAGAACTATTTGCAACCGCCTTTACTATAGAAAGTAAAGTTACTACACCATTTTCTTGTACATCTTTAAGCTGATCTAGACTAGTAATGTTTTTACCATTATTCTTTTCCTCAATAAATAACACATCACTTAAATTGACAGAATTAGATTCAAAAAATTCGCTTATATATTTTTCTTCATTTACTACAGGAATATGTATAATTATTCCATCATCTTTCTTTTCAGTTATTTTTCCAGAAATATCTGCTATAATAATCTTTTTATATAGTTTTCCTACGGATTCTATTAATGATAATTTTAATGATTCTTCATTATATATCTCATTAATAACTATAATAAGCTGTTCCTTGACATCAATAATATCATTAGTTCTGCTATTCCATTCACTATTACTATTTTCCTCCCACACCATTTCATAAAATAAATTCTCTTTAATTTCATTGCAGTAATTACATGATTCAGTAACCCACGCTCTCTTTTTTTCAAAAGGATATGTTGGTAAAGATATCTTATTAATATTTTCACTAAACAATGATTCCCAGTAGATTTTTTTACCAGAAATGTATGCATTGCAGATATTATCCGGGTATTTCTTACTCATCAAATTTTCAGTTGAATAGTATTCTGAACTTGCCTCTTGTCCAAAATAATATATTTCATCTTTATCCTGAAGACCAAAGCAAACAATTTTATTTAATATAGAACATAAATCACCAATATTTTGATATAAAAAAGCTAATCTATATTTATAATGCTTTCTTCCAGTACTTAATGTGTATGAAAGTTCTAAACAATCAACCTCGTTCTTGTTTAAATAATTTAACATATTCTTTACATATTCATATAATACTGTTTCTATTTTTGCAGATAAAGTAAATATATAATATTGTCTTTTTTCATAAGTTATATTAATATCATTCTTATATTTTTTTATTATAACCTGTGCATTTGTACCATTTATTCCAATGGAATTAACAAGTGCTATCTTACCTTTATCTTTCCATTCCCTGCTCAAAACATTGATATAAAAAGGTGATTCAATTATATTTAGATGTTTTCCTGGCATAGTCAATCCTATATTAGGTAATATGACATTATTTTTCATCATCATAATAGTTTTTAATACACCAATCAACCCAGCTGCTTCTGATAAGTGACCTATATTAGTTTTCATTGTGCCAATAGGGCAAGAACCTTGCGGCAAATCTCTAAAAGCTTTGCTTAAAGCTTTAAATTCAACATTATCGCCAATTACCGTAGCAGTTCCATGCATCTCAACATATCCAATATCACTTGCTTTTAATTTTGCATCTTTCAAAGTTTCTTTAGTTAAATTATATTGCTGCTTTAAACTAGGTGCAGACATATTAATCTCTTTTCCATTATGGTTTGTTCCAATACCTTGTATAACTGCATAAATATTATCATGATCATTGCATGCATCTTTTGCTCTTTTAAGTAGTAAGGTAACAATACCTTCTCCAGACCCAAAACCAGAAGAATGTTCATCTAAAGTTCTTGTTTTACCATCATAAGACATAATACCAATCTTACTTTGGTTTTTTAGTCTTATAGGAAGGTTATCTACTTTAATTCCTTGAACTATTGCATAATCATATCTTTCTTCCCTTAATCCTTCAACTGCCATTACAAGAGCAGACAAAGATGAAGAACATGATGAATCAATATTAAGCGCTGGCCCATTTAAGTTTAGATAATGACTTATACGTCCGCTAATTACAGATGTAGTATTTCCTAGTTCAGCATATTCCATATCCTCAAGATTATTCTGCAAAATCATATTTCCATAACTATCTCTTGAATTTAATGAATATGCAGTAAAAACAGCAGTTTTAGTTCCTGTAATCTTTTCACCGTATCCAGCATCTTCTATAGCTTGAAATGCATTTTCTAATGCTAAACGCTGCTCAGGTGCTATATATTTAGCCTCATTTGGAGATATATTGAAAAATTTATAATCAAAAAAATCAATTCGCTCTAAAAAGCTTCCCTTTAATAATTCAATTTTACTAGTATCAATATTTTTAGAATTTATATATTGATAAATATCATTTTTCCTAATTCCTGTTATATCATTGCAAAAGTCTTCACGCCTAAGTAATGAATCAAACACTTCTCCTCTATTACAATGTGGTAAAAGGTACCCTAATCCAATTATAGCAATTTCATTATCAGAACTAATTTTTACTCCACTATTTTTTATTTGCTCATGCTTTATTACTTCTTCTTTACAGCTGTGTAAAATAAACGACTCTAATTTTTCAACAGTGCTGTTTTCTAATAGTTCAGGAAGTGAAATATCAACATTAAGTTCTTTTGCTAGTATATCTTTAATTTTAATAAGTGTTACAGAATCTATTCCTAATTCAAAAAATGACTCCTTTATGGAAATTTCAGAATATCCCAAATAACTATTTACTATATTTGCCAGAGCATATTGCAGCTCTGAATAATTATTTTCAACTGCTCCAATCAATTTTATATTATTCTGAAATGAATTCTTTATATAACCTATATCCCTAATTTTCTGATTTTTTTTGTAATCAGATTTAAAATTATTAAGTTCATCTCCGCTGCCATAAATAGAATTATCAACATTTACTCTGCTTACTTGTAATAGTCCGCCTCCAATTTTATCATTCAGTTTCCCCCATATACAATTATCATTATTACTATTAAGAAACATTTCAAAAACTTTTATACCATCTTTATTTGTTAATGTTTTGAAAATTGTATCGACTGCAGAACTATTATCATAAGCCATTCCTGTTTCTTTCCATGTTGTCCATAAAATACACCTTACATTAGTTCCATAACATCTCATATAATCACTCATATTCTCACTATATAAGTTTGCTGCAACATAATCACTTTGTCCTACTAATGGAAATACAGTAGCAACAGAAGAAAATACTACAATAAAATCTAATTTTAATTTTTGTGTAATTGAAATTAGATTTTCCATACCCTTTACCTTTGGAGTAAGTATATCTTCATTTATTAAATTTTCCTTGTTTCTTCTAACAACCACCATATCATTTGATACACCTGAAGAATTTATAATTCCATTAATTTGCCCATATTCATTTAATACAAATTGAATAATGTCCTTTAGTTTATCAAAATCACCTATATTAGCTTTATAATATTGAACATTACTCTCTAACCCTTGTAAACAATTTACTACATGATGCTTTTCCTTTCTTCCAATAATAATTATTTTTACATTATGATATTTATTTTTTAAATATTTTATACATTGCAAGCCAATGCCGCTTGCTCCACCAAAAATAATATACACTCCATTTTCTTTTATAATTGGATTATTATTTTTCTCTATATCAATATTCTGAAAAAGTTTTGTATATATTTTACTTTTACGAATACCAATAAATTCATTTTTACAATTTTTTATACACTCTATTGCTAAAGGAATATTTTTTAAATCTGTATCAATTATTCTACATTCACTATTAGATAATTCCTTACATAACACTTTAAGATAACCAATATATATTGAATGTTTATAATTATAATTTACCTCTCCATAAATAGAAAAAATATTACTACATAAAACAGTTATATTATATTTTTTATCAGGATTGTTCCTTATTAAATTCTGAAAAAAATAAATTAATTTTTCTAACTTCTCTAGATTATAATCATTTTCACTAAATAACAAATCAATTATTATGTTAGAACTGCACAGTAAATATTGTGTTTGATCATCTATACTAATTTTGTTAAGAGATATTTTTTCTGATAGCAATTCCATAATACTATTGTTAATATATTTATCTCTATAAAAAATAAAATTTGCTTCCTCTATAAAAGAACTTTCCTCAGCATTATATTCTACCCACTTGTAATCATAACAACTACTGCAATTATTTTCTATATAATCTGTATACCAGCACCTGTTTTTTTTAAATTTGACTTTTATATATTCATTCTTTTTTTCTTTCTTATTTTCATTATATTCCCCTAACACAATATGACAGTTAGTTCCACTTAATCCAAATGAATTAATTCCTGCAATTCTTACTTTATCAGTATTCCAATTTCTTATTTTAGTGTTTACATATAAAGATGAATCAGCTATATCTAATAATTTATTAGGTTTTTGAAAATGAATTGTTGGAGGAATTAACCTATGATTTAATACCATTACTGTTTTTATAAATCCTAAAATACCTGATGCTTCATTTAAATGACCTAAATTACTTTTTATTGAGCCAACTGCACAAAATTCTTTCTTATCTGTATATTCTCGAAAAGCTTTATTCAATGCTTCAAACTCTACTCCATCCCCTAATTTAGTTCCAGTTCCATGCAATTCTATATATCCTAAATCTTCAGGATTTATTTCTGCATTCTTCCATGCATTAATAATTACATTCTTTTGAGCATTAATGGAAGGTGCTGTTAATCCTATACTTTCACTTTCATTATTTACAGCATATCCTTTTATTACAGAGTATATATAATCTCCATTTTTAATTGCATCACTAATTCTTTTTAAAACAACGATTCCAATACCCTCACCTGTTCCTGCACCAGTTGTATTATCATCAAATGTTCTCGAATAAGCATCTTCTGATTCTATACCTAAATGTACTGCATTTATATCTATTGGAAGATTATTAATTCTAATTCCACCTGCAATTGCCATATCTATTTTATTATTTAGCAACTCTTTACATGCCATTGTAATTGAAACAAGAGATGAAGAACAAGCAGTATCAATTAATATAGATGGACCATTAATCTTTAAAAATTTATTTAATCGACCAAGCATCATTGAAGGAATATGTCCCACTTTATCATCATTTAATAAATTAGGTGATTGATTAAATATCATCATAGAATAGTTTTCATGTAAATAATCACAAAACCCTATATAGGTTCCAACATTTCTGCCTTTAATTGTATCTATAGTATATCCAGCATCAGCAATTCCTGCATAAGCTGTTTGAAGAAACAGTCTTTGAACTGGACTAATTAATGCTGCTTCTTTTGGTGGAATTTTAAAAAACTCATAATCAAATTCATCTATTCTATCAATAAATCCACCTTCTAATATATTATGATATGGTATTTTCCCTATTTCTAAATAATTTTTAAGGTCGTCTTTTCTTATATTATTAATATGATTTACTAAATTATAACCATTAGAAATATTAACCCACAACTGATTAAGATTATCTGCTTTAGGAAAAAATCCGCTCATTCCAACTACTGCAATTGTTTCCGAAGTTTTCTTCGAGGTAATTCTTAATTCATTTAAAAGCTTTAGACCAATCTTTTTATCAATTTTATTATCTTTAATATTTTGCAAAATAAATTTATATATATCATTCATTACTAAATCACCTCATTCAAAACCGTAATATCATTTAACCTTGTTTCACCAACTTAAACATTTTGGATATTATAATTTTGGTATATTCTAACCTTTACTAATCTTTTAACCTTATATTTACAAAAAAATATATATATGAATTAACTATTTCATTTATAAGTATAATCATTTGTATAAATAGTTACTATTATAGATTTTTATGTAAATAATTATTGTTAATTAACTTATTATTTTGTTATAATTTATCATTATATAATAAATTATAACATTAATTTATTTATTGTAAATCCTGTTAATTAATATTTCGAAAATTTGTTACTATTTATAGTTAAATTCTAGATTTTATCATTAACTCATAAAATAGGTTATTGTTATTTGTCGGATATTTGTTATTTTCCTTATTAACTATTTTATTAGAGAAGATTTAATTACTTCAAGATAAGAATTATACTTTGAAAATGATAAGCCTAAAGAAAAGAGTACACAACGTTTATTACAAAGATAAAGGCAGCAATATAATGTCTGAAAATACACTATACTACTGCCTAAAGAAATTATAAAAATTAAATTAATATTTATTTACTATCTTTTGATACTCACCTGATTCAACCCAATCTAGTATTTCAGATGCACGCATAACCGTCCATGGATGGCTCATATCCATAACACTTAGTGCTTTTGCAATCTTATCTAATGCATCAAAATCTAAATTTTTAAACTCTTTTGCCTGTTTAATAAATGAATCCAAAGTAACCTTACCATAATAACACTTAGGTACACCTGCTAATTTCATTAATGAACTAACCACTCTATTATGATTTTGACAAGCTAATAATCCTGCTCTATCTGCTGTCAGTTCTGATTTTCTTGACCAAGTTAATAATGCTATTTGAACTCCTGAAGAAACTAAACTACCAATACCTAAAGTAACATTTCCTAACACTTCACCTATTATAGGAAAAATTTGTGCCATTGTATGATATAATACATGTCCGCTTTTTATATGACCTAATTCATGTCCAATAATATACATTAATTCATCAGGATCTAATAAATCCACACAACCTGTTGTTAAAACTACAATTGGATTATCAACACCTGTTGTAAAACCATTTATAAGCGGATTAAGCTCAATATAAAGCTCTGGAACATAAGATAAATTTAATATTTTACATGCTTCAATAAATAAATTATATACTTCTGGGAAATTTTCTTTAGTTACTTTAATATGACTTCCTGTATAGTTTATTTTATAAACTCTTTCTAAACCATATTCATAAAACTTCTTCACAACAAAATCCAATCCTGGGGTTTTCCTTAATATACTTAATGCTTTTTTATCCTCTGGATGTTCATAATCTACAGATTCAAGTGTGTTTAAAATTTTTTTCGACATATTTTTTCTCCTTAGATTTATTAGTATTTTAATATATAGACATAAAATCACTCCACTGCATTTTAAAGCAGATTTAACTAATGCAAACAGCATTCTTGTCAAGTTACCCTATTTTATATGTTTTAGTTTACAATTTATTTGATATAAAAGCAACACTTTTACATGTATTTCCACATTGTATTTTGTAAAAAATATTTTAATCCCTCATTTAATCTCTAATTTAATCCCTCATTTTCTATTATATTTATAAAACGAAAAGTGACTCTTATAAAATTAGTAGATATAGTAAATATAGAGCGGTCATATTTTTTCAATATTCTTATCATCCTGAACCTAATTGTTCAACAAGTTATATCAACCATATAATGCTTTTAATGTATACATAGCCCTGTTACATTAAATTCTTTCATTCGAACTTTTCTCTCCTAACTGATTTTTATTTTCTTCATCAACTTGCTCTATTGATAATTCAAAAATCTCATGGAGTTTTTGCTGCATTAATTTTTTATCTAGTAACTTTGTTTGATATTCGGCTACTATCAAAATGCATAGATAATAATGTAGCTTCGCAGGGAAAGACTATCGAAGAAGCATTAAGTAATTTAAGAGAAGCATTAGAATTATATTTTGAAAATGAAAAACCTAAAGAAAAGAACATACAAACATTTATTACAACGATGGAAGCAGCAATATAATGTCTCAAAATACCCTATACTACCACCTGAAGAAGTTATAAAAATTCTAGTGAAGTTAGGCTTCTATATGATATCTAAAAAAGGAATCCATTCTAAATATGCAAAAGGTGGGAATCCAAAACGTATTATGATAGAATCTAATGAATAATATAGACATGGGACAAATACAATGGTCCCCATCTGCTCCCACATCTATATCATAAAAATGAAATCAGTAGCATAGCCGTTGTTACGCAAAATATGAATATAACGATTATCCGTTGCTATTAGTCCACGTTTCTATATTTCCTGATAACCAAGCACGAACAACACCTTTTTCCTTTGGTGACTGACACCCAATCTTTTTTTGACATAATCAAAAGGTTAACACTTTGGTATCTTTATGGAACTTTCTACAAGCAGGACAATCCCGATGATGTTCACAATTTTTTCTTGGACAAACACAGTCCTCATTTAACAACTGAATAACCATCCTTAAATTAATGAATTACAGCTTTATGCATACAATAAGATATAGTATATTCAATTTAACTAAATTATTTTTTTATTACTGGACCTAACCCAGGAACAAACTCTCCTTTAAAATATCTAATTCTAATATCTACTGATTGTTTGGCCCATTTTTCAATACCAACTCTTTTAATCATGCACAGATTGAATATTTTCATATTATGAGGAAACTTATCTGCTTTTGAACTGCAAGGTAATAATTTATAACAAGGAAAATTACTGCACTCAAAGCAAAATTCTACTCCCATTATTGAAGCACATTTATAGGTTTTGCATTCTCGCATCCAAAGTATTCCTCCACCTTTCTTAGCTCGGCACCCCTTACAAGGTATTTCAGAAGGATCCTTTTGGGTTGATTTGGATAAAATTTCTATTAACTCCTTAGTTATATTTTTTTCGTAGACTTGACAGTTGAAGCAATCCATTCCACAAGGTCCCGTTAATTCTCTAACGTTCATTTTAAAACCTCCTTAATGTTATTCATATGTTTAGATTAAAATACTTTAAGAAGGTTACAAAAATTCAAGAAAAAATTTTTAAATTTTTATTTAATATTATTTCTTTCATTTTATCTATGAATTCAGTGCTAGAAAGGTGTGCTGGATGCGTATTGTAAATTCTTATCAATTTACTGACAAAGTCTATTTCGGAATTAACTAATGATACATAATCATGATTTACATCAATTATTCCAGTTACAGGCAATTTACTCTGAAGATTATTATCATATATATACTTAATCCAAAGATTGCACTTGCATGGATTATTGGGATTTATAAGAGAGCAACGTTCTCCTATATTCTCCTTCATTAATTGTTTCGCTCTATATACATTTACCTTAACAGCTTCTTTTGATATATTCATAATTAAAGAAACTTCATTAACAGACATTTGCAATAATACTTTTAATACAAATGTAATTCGCTGTTTTCTTGGCATACAGTTTAAGAACATGTTAAGACACATCTCACGGATATCGTTAACTATAACAGTATTCTCAACACTTTCTGCAGATTTTAATTTATCTAATAGCTCTAATTCAGAAACATTATCCTTGGCTGCAAAATCCGTAATCAAAAGTGTTTTTCTTTTTTTAATAAGCTTTAGTGAGCTGTTTACAGTTATCCTATATAGCCATGTGCTTATTGAACTTTGTTCATGAAATGTAGAAAAAGCTTTATACGCATTTAAATAAGCTTCCTGAAGTGAATCTTCTGCATCTTCTTTATTTCCTGTGATGTGGTATGCAACATTGAAAAGTTTATTATAATGTTCTTTATATATATTTTCAAATTCGCTTTTGGTCTTATGCATTTTACCCCCTTAATTCGAAACGTTAAGTACTCAATAACTTACAAATTCGAATTAACCTTACCATATAATAATACTATTTACCTCCAAGTATTTCAAAAATATTTTTGCCAAAGAGTTATCGTTGTTTATATAAAAACAACATAAAAGCTTACTATTTAAGCTATTTTTTCTCCACATAGTATAGATAAGTCAGAAATGTTGGTGCTACTCTAATAATTAAATTAACAAAAAATAAAGATATCTTAAGGATTTTTTACCCTAAAATATCTTTTATAACATTTTATTATTACCCACCAATGCATCTCGCATAACCAAAGCAGAAAGTATATCACAACATTTTTAGCTGTATTTTTCAAATTCCTGCTTGAATAATTTAACATGTAGTTCTTCATCTAGGATTATTCTTTCAATTAATTTTTTAATGTACTTATCATGTATTAATTTTAATTGACATCTATAATTTTCTATTGCTTTCTGTTCAGATTTAATGTCTTCTATGAGCATTTCTTTTATGAAGGTAGTATAATTAACGTATGCAGGTGTCCATAGTTTTCCATAACGGCAGATACTGTTAACGAATATTGGTTTTATTCCTTCTAGTTTAATGGTTTCTCCTAATAGCTCTAAGTGTTTCATTTCTACTCTGGAAACTCCGCCTATAAGCTCTGCAAATTCTTTATACTCTCCATCACTTACGAAATGCTGATATATATATAAGCTTATTGCTGTAAATTCACTGACTTCACCTGCGTAATCCATTAAGAGAATATTTGCATATTGTATGTTTTGATTTTCTATCATTGGTTCTGGATATGGTAAGTTAACTGCATATTTATTATTCTTTGACATTTCACCTGGCATAAGTGCCTCCTAAAAAAAATAATACATAATATTATATTATCCTCGATCACATTTAGTTCCAATTATTTTTAAATGATAGCGAGGTGGAGCTTATTTTGGAAATTTATTGGAACTTTGTGATCAAGGATAGTTTATATTATTTTATAAAAAAAAATATGCACAGTCAGAATGTCAAATGACTGTGCATATTTTGTATGGTATATTATTAATCTAAATATAATTGATTTACTGATTTTTATTAAAAATTCTCAATTGGTTTTCTTTCTGCTTTTTTGTTTCCTGATTTTTGATGTCTTCTGTCTAGCTCCTCTGCTATTTCTTCAGGTTTTATTTCTTTTTGTGCCATGAGCACTGATAAGTGGTAGAGTAAATCTGCTATTTCGCAGATAGTGTCTTGTTTGTTATCATTTTTGCTGGCTACTATTACTTCAGTGGTTTCTTCTCCTACTTTTTTTAAAATTTTATCTAGACCTTTTTCAAATAAGTAGTTTGTATAAGAATTTTCTATTGGTTCGTTCTTTCTTTCTACTGCAATATCATATAGTTTTCCTAAAATATCATTTTCATTCATTATAAATAACCTCTTTCTAGTATAGTTTTATAGAAGCTTATTAAAGAAACAGCTTCTGCTGCCTGTGTGGCAGGCTGGTCCTACTTGATCAACTTTTATTAAAAGTGTGTCTCCATCACAATCTAGGTCAATGCTTTTTACATACTGGAAGTGACCAGATGTTTCACCTTTGTTCCAGTATTTTTGTCTTGAACGGCTCCAAAACCAAGTCTTGCCTGTTTCTACCGTTTTTTCGTATGATTCTTTATTCATATATGCCAGCATTAATATTTCTGAAGTTTGATAGTCTTGTATAATAGCTGGAATAAGTCCTTTGCTGAAATCAATTTCTTCTGAACGGTACATTTTTCCCCTTCTTTCCTTGTTTATTCTGTATTTTCCTTGTCACATTTAGTTCCATTAGTTTGTGAATGACAGCAGAGTGAAGCTTCTTTCAAAAATTTATTTGAATTTTGTGATTAAGGATAATATATATTTAATTATAATGTTTTAAAGTCTTACTTCAACATTTTTTTCTTTAAGATAATTTTTTACTTCACTGATGCTTAGTTCTCTAAAATGAAATAAAGATGCTGCAAGTGCTGCACTTGCACCTGTTTCATTAAATACATCATAAAAATGCTCTAGGTTTCCGCAGCCCCCAGAAGCAATTACAGGTATTTTAACTGCATCAGAAACGGCTTTTGTAAATTCAAGGTCGAAGCCATTTTTAGTTCCATCGGTATCCATGCTTGTAAGCAGAATTTCTCCTGCTCCTAAAGATTCTACTTTATAAGCCCATTCTAATGCATCAAGTCCTGTATCTATTCTTCCGCCATTTATAACAACATTCCATCCTGAGCCATCTGCTCTTTTTCTTCCGTCTATGGCTGTTACAACACACTGGCTTCCAAATTTATCTGCAGCATTAGTTATAAGTTTTGGGTCTCTTACTGCAGCAGAATTAACACCTATTTTATCTGCTCCTGCAAGAAGTATGGTTCTAAAATCTTCTAATGTTCTAATGCCGCCTCCTACTGTAAGTGGAATAAATACTTTTTCTGCAGTTCTGCTTATTACATCAACCATGCTTTTTCTTCCTTCATGTGTTGCTGTAATATCAAGAAAAACTATTTCATCTGCTCCTTCACTGTTATAAAACTGAGCAATTTCCACTGGATCTCCTACATCTTTAAGATTAACAAAGTTAACACCTTTAACTACTCTTCCCATTGTAACATCAAGACAAGGGATTATTCTCTTTGTCAGCATATTTTTGACACCTCCTTTATTTTACCATTTCTAAAAAGTTTTTAAGCATTTTCATGCCAGCTTCACCGCTTTTTTCAGGGTGGAACTGAGTACCATATACATTTTCATGAGCAACAACTGCTGGTACTGTTACACCATATTCAGCACTTGCCTTCAAATCTTCTATATTTGCCATGTCTGCATAAAAGGAATGTACAAAGTATACATAGCTGTCTTCTTTTACACCTTCTAAAATAGGTGATTTTCCATTAAACTTTAAATTGTTCCATCCCATATGAGGAATTTTAAGATCAACTTCAAGCTTTTTAACTCTTCCCTTTATAAAGCCTAACCCTTCTGTGAGTTGAACTTCATCACTTTCATCAAATAAAAGCTGCATGCCTAAGCATATTCCAAGTAAAGGTATTTTCTTTTCATATACCATTTCTTTAAGAAGTACATCAAATCCTTTTTCTTTAATTTCTTTCATAGCATCAGGGAAAGCACCAACTCCAGGCAGAATAATACCTGTGCTGTTCTTTATTTCATCTATATTTGAAGAAATATCAGCCTGAAACCCTAAGAATTCAACAGCCTTCTGCACGCTTCTAAGATTTCCCATACCATAATCAATAATTCTTATCAACTGAAACACCCCCTAATTATAAACTCTAAGCAATCTAAATACATCCTTTTGTAGACATAACACCTTTAATTTTATCATCTATTGTAACTGCTTCTCTAAGTGCTCTTCCAAGAGCTTTAAATAATGCTTCTATCATGTGATGATTATTTTTACCATAAACCACTTTTGCATGTAAAGTAATACCTGCATTAAATGCTAATGCTCTAAAAAATTCTTCAGTCATTTCTGTATCATAATTTCCTAAAGTACTTGCAGTAAATTCTGCATCAAAGACTAAAAATGGTCTTCCGCTTACATCTAAGGACACAGTACCTAAAGCTTCATCCATAGGTACAAAGGATGTGCCATATCTTTTTATGCCGTTCTTATCCTTTAAAGCTTCTTTAATACAATTACCTATTACTATGCCGACATCTTCAACAGTATGGTGAGAGTCAACATATAAATCTCCTTTTGCTTTAACTGATAAATCAAATATACCATGTTTAGCCATGAGTGAAAGCATATGATCAAAGAAGCCTACACCTGTATTAATATCATACTTTCCTTCACCATCAAGATTAATGCTTACTTCAATATCTGTTTCTCCAGTTTTTCTTGATATTTTAGAAGTTCTGTTCTCCATGAATTTCCTCCTTTTGCATTAATAATTTCCCATAACTTTCAGTCTTTTTATTATTTCTATTTATTTAAATTTTCTTTTAATCTGCTTATTAAGCTGTTATTTTCAGTTCTGTTTCCAAAGGTTATTCTTAAGCAGTTTTTAAGCTGTCCCTTGCCAAAATACCTTACTGAAATACCATTTTTAATAAGGTCATTATATATTTTTTCTGCATTATCAATTTCAATTAAAACAAAGTTTGAATATGTTGGATATAATTTTATGTTGTTAATAGACTTAAGTTCATTTATGACATATTCTCTTTCTGCTGTAATTTTATTAATATTGCCTTTTATTATATCAGTATGTTTAAGTACTAAAGCTCCAATTTCCTGAGTTACAGTATTTACATTATAAGGAGGTTTAACCTTCTTTATTTCTTCCATAATCTTGTTATTAGCAAGTAAAAAGCCTAATCTTATTGCTGCAAGACCCATTTTAGAACAGGTTTTTAAAACAATTAAATTATCATAATTCATTATTTTATCAATAAACGTTTTGCCGTAGAATTCTCCATATGCTTCATCAATTACTACAATGCAGTTACATTTTTCTATAATTCTGATTAAATCCTCATCATCAATTATAGTTCCTGTTGGGTTATTTGGATTAGAAATAAATAACACCTTTGCATTTAAAGCATTTACTTTTTCAGATAGTTTATTAACATCGGTTTTAAAATCATCTTCAAGTGGAATTTCAACAGGTACTGCTCCAGCAATTTGGCCATATAATTTATACATTGAAAAATTAGGAACAGGTATTGCTATATTGTCTCCCTCAGATGCAAATGCACTTATAATCATTTGAATAAGTTCATCTGAACCATTTCCTGCTATAATGTTTTGATTATTGATATTGATATTTACTTTATAAAAATCCTTAATATATTTTAAGTATAAATCACAAACCTTACTAGAATATGCATCAGGATATCTATTATAAAGTATATCTTTTACAGTCTGACTCAATTGTTCATGCAGCTCTTCTGGAAAATTTAAAAAGCTTTCATTAGCATCTAGTACTACTTTACAGCCTTTGTCTTCAACTTTATATGATTCATAGTCTTTTAAATCTTCCCTAAAAAGATTATCTACCATTTTTAAACCCCCTATAGTTTAAATTATTCAAATCTTACTTTTATAGAGTTTGCATGTGCAGTTAATCCCTCTACTTCTGCTAAAGTAACAATTTTATCTTTATATTCAGATAAAGCTTTTTCTGAATAGTATATAAAGCTTGATTTTTTAATATAATCATCTACTGATAAAGGTGAAAAAAATCTGGCTGTTCCGCTTGTTGGAAGGACGTGATTTGGGCCTGCCATGTAATCACCTAATGGCTCTGGTGAATATTCTCCCATAAATATTGATCCTGCATTTTTGATTTCTCCAAGATATTTAAAAGGATCCTTTACAACTAATTCTAAATGTTCTGGAGCTATATTGTTTGCCATATCTATAGCTTCTTTTATATTTTCTGTAACAATTATTGCACCATAGTTTTCAATAGAAGATTTAATTATTTCTTTTCTGCTTAAGTACTGAATCTGTCTAGTAATTTCTTCATTAACTTTATCTGCTAATTCTTTTGATGTAGTTACTAAAGTTGAAGATGCTAGAACATCATGCTCTGCCTGTGACATTAAATCTGCAGCTAAAAATTTAGGATTAGCACTTTCATCTGCAATGACTAAAATTTCACTTGGTCCAGCAATCATATCTATATTTACATAACCATATACGCTTCTCTTTGCCATAGCAACATATATGTTACCAGGTCCTACAATTTTATCAACTTTAGGAATGCTCTCAGTTCCAAAAGCTAAAGCTCCAATTGCCTGAGCTCCTCCAACCTTAAACACTTTATCTACTCCAGCTTTATCTGCTGCTACAAGTATATATGGATTAATTGTACCATCCTTTGATGGAGGTGTTGTCATAATGACATTTTTAACTCCAGCAACCTTAGCAGGAACAGCATTCATAAGTACTGAAGAAGGATAAGAAGCTGTTCCGCCGGGAACATATATACCTACAGTATCAAGTGCTCTTACAGTTTGACCTAATATTACACTGTTTTCTTTAGTATCCATCCATGAATTTCTTTTTTGCTTTTCATGAAATTCTCTTATATTCTGCTCTGCCTGAGAAATGGCTTCTAAAAATTCTTTAGTAACATTTTTATAAGCTTCATCAATTTCACTTTTAGTTACACATATATTTTCTTTATTTACTTTTTCACTGTCAAATTTATTAGTATATTCTATTACAGCTTCATCACCCTTAGCTTTTATACTGCTTAGCATTTCTTCAACTCTAAGTATAACGTCTTTTTGAACACCTTCTGCTCTATCCTTAATAATCTGCATAAATTTTTTACCTTCAGCTGTATTTGGATAAATTATATTTAACACTGTTCACTGCCTCCTTTAATAAATCACTTAACTATAATATTATCATAAATTAATGCTTCATTTACCTTTTTTAATAAATATATCAGTTATTTTTCATCAACATATTTTTGAACTTTACTTATTAATTCACCTATTTGTTCTCTCTTCATCTTCATGCTGGCTCTGTTTACAATCATTCTTGCACTGATATCGCATACTTTCTCTAATACTACTAAGCCGTTTTCTTTAAGTGTAGTACCTGTTTCAACTATATCCATTATAGCATCAGATAAACCAAGAATAGGTGCAAGCTCAACAGAACCTTCAATTTTAATCAGTTCAACATCCTGTCCTTTGCTTCTGAAATAATTTCTTGCTACATTTGGGTATTTTGTTGCAATTCTTTTTCTTGTATATCCTTCATTAATTTTAGCATCTGGCAGTCCTGCAACAATAAACTTACATTTTCCAACTTTTAAATCAACTACTTCATAAAAGTTTTTATTTTCTTCCATCAAGGTATCTTTTCCGACAATACCTATATCTGCAACTCCATGTTCTACATAAGTAAGAACATCAGCTGCCTTTACAAGTACAAAATCTATATTATATTCTTCATTATGAAAAATCAGCTTTCTTCCTTTATCTTTTAACTCAGTGCAGTCAAC
>JAUZPN010000039.1 GCA_030705885.1 Bacillota bacterium
AAAGAGCTTTTAAAAGGGCTTATGATTCCACTTATATTAAAATTTTTCAAACCAATGATGTTTAATTCTTTAGAAAACATAATGAAAAAAGGAAAGGATAGACCTATTGATGAAGTGATGAAGGATATAATGATTGATAGGTTAAATCTGGGAAGGAAGAATAAGAAGTTATTGAAAACAATGATATTAGAATCTTTTTACCATGATGAGCTGCTTAACCCAATTAAAGAACAAATAGCACCAAAGATTATGCCATTTATTGATGATTTTATGAAGGATAATATAAATAAAGGTAATTTTAAAGAACTTGATCCTAGGTTTATAGAAAGAACTGCATTGAGCATGATTATTGGCTATTTTGTTTTAACTGATATTTTCCCAGAAATATTTCCTTCAGAAGATGAAGAAACTGAAATTGATAAAATGGTTGATGTGTTTCTAAATGGAACAGGTAAAAAAGAATAAGAGTTTTTCATATGTTTTGTGACCAAGGAATGTATATTCGCAGCGGTTTAAGGAGGTTTATTATGAAAAGTGAATTTGTAATAAAAATAAAGAATTTAAAGCAGCAGTTTGGAAAGTGCACTGTACTTGATAATATAAATATGAATGTACAAAAAGGAGAAATCCTTGGAATTTTAGGGCCATCAGGTTCTGGAAAAACTACCCTTATTAAAGATATTGTTGGTATGCAGAAGCCTACTAATGGTAGTGTAACTGTACTTGATGCTGAAATGCCTTCACTAGCAGTAGTTTCAAGTATAGGGTACATGTCACAGGCAGATGCATTGTATGAGGATTTAAGTGCATATGATAATTTAATGTTTTTTGCAGCTATGTATGGTCTTAATGGGAAGAAAGCTCAGAATAGAGCGGATGAAGTACTTAGTCTTGTTATGCTGAAAGAACATAAGAAAAAGCTTGTAAAAAATTTTTCAGGTGGAATGAAGAGAAGGTTGTCTCTTGCTATAGCATTAATACATGAACCCAAAATATTAATTTTGGATGAACCTACTGTAGGAATTGATCCTGTATTAAGAAGAGAATTTTGGAATGAATTTGAGAATTTAAAGAAAAAGGGTGCTGCAATTATTGTGACAACTCATGTAATGGACGAAGCTGAGCACTGTGACAGGTTAACTCTTATACGTTATGGATCTATAATTGCTGAAGGAACTCCAGAGGATATTAAAAAAAGTTCTGGAGAAAACAGCATTGAAGGTGCATTTTTATACTTTGGAACTATAGGAAAGGAAGGTAAGGTATAATGAGAACAATAGCTGTTGCAAAAAGATTAATAAGACAAATTGGCGGCGATAAACGTTCTATAGCACTGCTTTTTTTAGCACCAATTTTTGTAATGTATCTTTTGAATGTTATATTAACTTCTGGAGCTGTAAAGTATAAAATAGATTTAATATCTGCACCAGAAAGCTTTATTAAGGAAATTAAAAAAGAGGCTGACATTAGTGAAGTCCAAAATGAAAACACAGCAATTCAAAACTTAAAATCAAATAAATCTGATGCATATATTGTTTTTAACAGCGGAACTTCTGTGATTAATGTAGAAGGTTCAGATCCAACAAAAACTGGAGCAATTATAAATAAGATTAATAAAGTTAACCTTCAGCTTTATAAAAATAATCTTCCACAAACTAAGAAAAATGTATTTAAAAACCCTGAAATTAAGCTGCTTTATGGAACTAAGGATATGTCCGTTTTTGACTCTATAGCTCCACTATTAATGGGATTTTTTATATTCTTTTTCGTATTTCTCCTTTCTGGTATTTCGTTTCTTAGAGAAAGAATAAGCGGAACTTTGGAAAGAATTTTGGCTACACCAATTAAAAGAAGTGAAATAGTATTTGGGTATTTTATTGGATTTGGAATATTTGCAGGCCTTCAAACTATTATCATTCAAACTTTTATGGTGTATGGAATGCATATAACAATGAAAGGCAGCTTTTTAGCTATACTTGTAATTAATCTGCTGTTGGCAGCAGGATCATTAACATTAGGAACTTTACTTTCAGCTTTTGCGAGAAATGAATTTCAGCTTTTTCAATTTATACCTGTAATAATAGTACCTCAAATGTTGTTTTCAGGGGTGTTTGACTTAAGTGCAGCGCCAATTTGGATAAAAGTTCTATCTAAAATATTTCCAATGACCTATGGAGCAGATGCTCTTAAAAATATTATGATAAGAGGAAAGTCAATTAGTGATATAATCTTTGATGTGCTTATACTGGCAGGGTATGCTCTTTTGTTTATGGTTATGAATATACTGGTTCTTAAGAAATATAGAAAATCATAGATTATACTTTCCTCGTCACATTTAGTGGAACTTTGTGACCGAGGATAGTATATTTATTTGCTTTTGATATTGTTATTAAATAATTATCCCCATGTCTTTTAAATTTTAATTAGACATGGGGATAAAATTAGTTATTTATCATATATTAATAAAATTATGTTTTTTATATTTTTTCATCAAAGATAAAATTATTTATTTGCATTATAATTTGTTATCATTACTTCATCCAATTTATCACCGCTGTATGTAAATACAACGCCATATCCTTCAGTAGGCTTCTGTGGCATCTGCACCTTTGTTAAATTTTTTCCTTTTGCTAAGTAGTAATATAAATCAAGTTCTTTATTACTAGATTTCATTGGCGTTTCCTTTGCTGCACTGCCTAATTTTTTAACAACATCATCTTTTTTTTCTCCAAGTGAAATATCAGTATTATAGTTAAAATTATCATAAGAACTATCATTATCTCCAATTGCCATCCATGTAATGGCATCGTCAGTATACACAATACTTAAATTATCGTATAAATATATTTTGCCGCCATTCTCATTTTGAACATTGGATGCTTCACCAATTGTTTTTTCAACATCATTTTTTGTCATTCCAATATAAATTGATTTTTTTATTGTTTTGTCATATACAGAGAGTTCATTGGCAGTCATAACTGGTACACTAGAATTAACTTTAGTTGTCTTACTGCATCCTGCACTAAAAATAATTACTAATATAAAAAGAAGCAATGATACTCTTCTAAAAAAATGTTTGTTCATACTTTTTATATCCCCCCAAAAATGTAAATAATAATGTGTTTAAATACATTAATTAATGTATCATTTTTGGATATTTTAGTCAAGTTATACTTTCGTTGGACAAATATAATTCCACTTAATTTATAAATGATAGCAAAGAGAAGCTTTTTTTATAAATTAAGTGGAACTTTATGAGCAAACATAGTACAGCAGCTAGTTCTGCAGTAAAAAATTATAATTTTCCTGTATGAAATTTAAAAAAACTTTAGCCATTAATGAGTGACCTTCTGGATTTGGGTGAATGCCATCTTTACATAAAAGTTTACTGTAATCTCCATAATTTAAGAAGGCTTTTCTTATGTCAATTATTGTAGTCTTAGTTTTTTCTGCAACTTCTGAAATCATTTCACTATATGATTTCTGCCAAGTGTAAATTCTATCCTCAGTACCGAGCCAGTGTAGAATATTTTTTTCAGCTAAAGGATTTCCTTTTGAAACCCATTTAAAATATTTACTAGAATCTAGTGGTGGTAAAGTCATGAGAATAGGAATTATATTTGCATTTTTTAATTGATCTACCATTACCATAAGTGATTTGCGGAATTCACTGATATCTGTATTTGGGTTATGATCTATATCAGGATTTTGAGCAATATCATCCCACTTATAGTCACAGTCGTTACCACCAAATTCAATAAGTACGATATCTGGAGTCTTTTTAAGCACTTCAATATACATTTTATTCAATCCACGAATAATTGTATTACCAAATCTGCCAGCATTATATATGGTTCCCTTAAACTTGTCTGCAACAATACTTGAAAAGTTTTCTTTTATAGGTTTATACCTGCATTTTTCGTTATCATAAACAATACCTTTTGTAATAGAATCTCCATACAATACTAAACTATAATTATCTTTTTCATTCATATGAAGCTGACTTATTCATTAAAAGAACAAATCAGTATTACACCTGCCTTTCTATTTATATTTTAATTTTATCCAATTTAATGAAAATTATACACAAAAATTGATTACAATATTCAATATAAATATTATATCACATAATTTTAAATAATGCAACACTTAGTTTTGAAAACTACATGTAATATTATTAAGATTTATGTTTAAAATTTATGCTTAAATAGTATTTAAATACTGTTATTAGCATTGAAATTATGTTAATATTTATAATATAAAGTATAAATTATTTAGTAATTAAATAGTATATTAATTTACAAACTTCACATTAATTTAATATGATGTTTACAATATAAAGTTTATTTAAGAAATTTATTGAAATTTTGCAACTAAGAATAATATATTATGATTTGGAGGAACTATGAAAGTATTTGTTAATATAAAACGCATAGGTTCAAGAAAAAATTATATATCTAAAGAAGAAATAAATTTAAGCACTGAACCTCTAACCTTACGAGAACTTATAACTGAAATAATTAAAATTAATGTAATCGATTTTAATGAAAGGATTAATAAAAAAAAATTTATTGACTATCTTACTACAGAAGAAATAGATAAAAAAATTACTATGGGAAAAGTATCTTTTGGTGAGATTTATAACAAAAATGAAGCTGATGTGAAGGAAGCCGTTGAATGTGCACTTTTAGCTTATGAGGATGGCATTTATAGGGTATTTATTGAAGATAATGAAACTGGCGGATTAGATGAAAAAATAGAATTATCTGAAGGCGATACATTAACTTTTATAAGGTTAATGATGCTTGCAGGAAGAATGTGGTAGGGGGAATTATAAAATGTATTTTAACGATGAACAGCTTAAGAAAATAGATAAGTATATAGGTGATTCAATTAATGCAGCAGAATCAAGCTCTGAAATTGCAATTGAAATAGTGAAATCTTTTAAGTCATATATTAAATCAGGATATGAAGATAGAAATAAAAAATATTCAAAATTAGTTAATACTTTGTGGGATCAAAATACAAAACATATTAAGGATGTATTTCAAGGTGAAAAGCTCGAAGCTTTGCAAATTCTTCTTGGAGATAAGCACACACATTTTTTTAAAAAAATGTGGGATAGGTCTACTGAATATATATATTCTACAGGTTATTCAAGAAGATCATATAGAACAGATAAAAGCTCAAGGTTATATTTAGAAAAGAATATTGATAAATTAAAAGGAATGGTTTATCTTGCAGCTAGTGGATTTTCATTAGATACATATTTAAATAGTATTAATACTGAATATAATGGAGTTAATGTAATTGCAGATTTAATAGCTTTTGAGATTGATAATGATAATCAAAATGTTTTTGAGAAAGTTAAGGCTATTGTATATGATGATAATAATACTGCTGTAATAAATCGAGAGATTATAAAAGGATTATTAATGAGCAGAAAACTAGAAGCATATAAACTAGCAGGAGATCTGCTTCTGGCTGCAAAGCTTCAGGAAGGCTTAAGACAAGCTATAGTTGAAAGTGTAGATGAATGCTCAAAAGAAGCCTTTTTATATATACTGAAAATAATAATAGATAATAATTTAATGCGTTTTTCATCAGTTGTTAGAGCTTTTGGAACTTGGACAGGAATAGCTCTAGATGTAGAAAAGCCAAAGGTTATAAAGAAATGTTTTCAAGCAGCCTATGATTGTCTTACTATAGAAGAATATAAAAATGAATGTATCAATTCGGATGATAATCTTCTTATTTATATAGGTATATGGTCTATAGCTTTTAATGAAGTTGAGGATATAGATGATATTCTATATAAACTTCTTAATTCTGATCAAAAGTATAAAAAATTAGTATCTCTTCAGTTTGTTTATGATACAAGCTTTACTGCTTTTAAACATAGATTTGGCTGCAGTGCTCTTAAAGAAGAGGATTTAGAGGTTGTATCATTAGCTGTAAAAAATCTTTTTAATGATATGGGAATTTATCAAATCAGAAGAGAAGATATTAGTTCATATTCTTATTATTGTAATCTTGATGATAAATATTATGGAATTTCTCTTTTTAATCAATTAAAAAGTATATTAGATAGAATGCCAAAAAAAGAAATTGAATTTAATGGCAGTGTTTTTCCTTGGATTAATTATAAAATGACGACAGCAGAAATTATGGATAAAATGTTGTTTTCATCATTGTTAATAAAAGACAATAATATTACTGATATATTAATTGATTATAAAGAAAAAATGAGTGTAGATGCAAGAGAAGCATTTGTTGAAGTATTTTTAAAAGTGCCGCAGAATACTAAACAAAAGAAAGCATTAATTGAAGCTTGTGGTGATAGGGGTACTTCTGTAAGTCAAACAGCATTTAAAATTATTAATACTATGGATTTAAGCAGTGAGGATTATCTGCTTATAGAGGATTTTTTACAATATAAATCCGGAAAACTAAGAAAAAATGCAATTCAGCTGCTTCTTAAACAGGAAAGTTCAAAGCTTCTATCAGCAATAGAAAGATTAATAAAAAGCAGCAATGAGAATAAGAGGTTAGCAGCTATTGAAATAGTTGGAGAAATGAAAAAAATCGATAGCCATAAGGAAATTTGTAACGAATCAAGCAGCTTAATTTCTTCTATGGAAAATTTAACACAAAAACAAAAAATTATGACTGAGAATATAACACAAAATGAAGAGAAAACTAAAGATTTGAAAAATGGTCTGGGAATATATGAAAGATGTAATTTTTATTGTCCTAAAATAGAAAAAACAAAAGATTTTAATATAAAAAGTATATTTTCAATGAAGGAAGAAAAATTTAAATCTATTATAAATAAGTTTAGTGAATTAATTAATAAAAATAGAGAATATGAATATGAAACTGAGCATTGGGATGGAACAAAAACTACAACTACATTAGGAGGCCAGTATTATTTACAGCCATATAAAAGAAATGACAATACACTTAATAATTATCCTATGGCTGATGAAATAAGGGAACTAGTAAAAAATGAAGGTATTAGAAATATAGATTTAATTGAAATGAGTTTTTATTTACAGGCTTGTGTAAAAGATAATTATAAAACATATACATCATGGTTTGAAGATATTGTTAATGAACTTTTTAATTCGGAAAATATTATGAAGATAAATCAATCTTTTAATAAAGCTCCTTATTTTGGGTTTACTAAAATATATATCAATTTATTATTAAAAGAAGTATCTGACTGTGAGAAGTTTGAATTATCAAATAATGTCTTAAAAGAATTTTATCTATCAATACCTGAAGATAAATTTACTGAGGAATATTTTACAAAAGATCAAAAATATTATTACTATCAAAATAAAGATTATGTATCTGGAAGCAATGAAGTATCTTATTGGATAAAACTAATGAAAAACAGTATTTCAAATGATGAAGATTTTAAAAAGTTTTTTTCTATAAGCTATAGTTTTTATAAATCAAGTGGATATAACATTAATGAAGAACTTTCATTAGATTGCTTTGGCAGAGCATTAGAGCTTAATATTATTAATGAAAATGAAGTCTATGAGGAATTTTTAAATAGACCAAATAGTTCTGAAAATATAAGAACTATTACAAATCTTCATAAATATGATAGAAATAATATACAAAAATATAGTAAGCTTATTGATATTGGAAATAAAGCTGTAGATATTATAGCTAATATTGAGGTTAAAAGAGGAGAACTTAATACTGAGGTTACTCATTTAGCATCAAAAATACAAAAATGTTATGGTGTAAGTGTTTTTGCATCAATAATATTATCAGCAGAAAAAGATACTTATGTAAGAGGGTATAACTTTATTCAAAATGACTGTACTAAAAAGCAAATGTTAAGTCATTTACTAAAATGCTGTTATCCTAAAGAAGGTGAAAGTGCGACCACATTAGCAGAATACTTAAAAGGTAAGAAAGTAAGCAGCAGACAGCTTATTGATGTTGCAATGTATTCACCTCAGTGGCTGGATATTGCAGCAGATTATCTAAAATTTGATGGATTGAAGTCTGCCTGCTGGTATTTCCATGCACATGTAAATGAATATTATTCAAATGAAAAGGCAGCTATGGTTGCAAGATATTCACCTATAGAATTACAGGATTTTAAAGATGGAGCCTTTGATAAGCAGTGGTTTCAGGATGCTTTTAAAACTATGGGAGAAGAAAAATTTATGCTTGTATATGATGGTGCAAAATATATTGCAGGGGGAGGTCTCCATAAACGTTCACAATTATTTTCAGATGCGTCACTTGGCAAATTAAATATAGAAGAAGTAAAAGCTAGAGTAATGGATAAAAGAAATAAGGATTATCTGCTTACATATGCTTTAATTCCTATAAAAAATAAAAAAGATATGCTTGAAAGGTATGAATATATTCATAAATTTATAAAGGAAAGCAAGCAGTTTGGATCACAAAGGCAGGCTAGCGAAGGAAGATGCGGTAATATAGCACTTTTGAATTTAGCAAGAAATGCAGGATATTCAGATGTAAACAGGCTGAGCTGGAATATGGAAACTGCAAAGATAGATTCAATAAAAGTTTATTTAGAGCCTCATAAAATTGATGAGATAGAAGTTAGAATATCAATTAATGAATTAGGACAGTCTGAAATAGAATGTAAAAAGGATTCAAAGGTTTTAAAAGACATACCATCAAAATATAAGAAAAATGAATATGTAACAGAGCTAAAGAATATAAATAAATCTCTTAAAGATCAATATTCAAGAGCAAGAAAAAGCTTTGAGGTTTCTATGGAAAACGGTGATGAATTTCAAGTTGAAGAATTAGTAAACCTTTGTACAAACCCAGTTTTATCACCAATTATTAAAAATTTAATTTTCATGTGTAATGATAAATTTGGATATTTAACTGATGGTTCATTAATAGACTATGAAGGCAAAGATTATAAGTTAAATAAACGAGATAATGTTTTTATTGCACATCCAGTGCACTTATTTGAAGCAAAGATTTGGTCTGAATATCAAAAGGATATATTTAAGAGACAGATTGTACAGCCTTTTAAGCAGGTTTTCAGAGAACTGTACATTCCTAATGAAGATGAACTTAAAGAAAGAACATTATCAAGAAGGTATGCAGGATATCAGATACAGCCTAGAAAAGCTGCTGCATTATTAAAAACAAGAGGCTGGGTATCAAGTGAACAGGAAGGACTTCAGAAGGTATACTATAAAGAAAATATAGTAGCAGAAATGTATGCTTTGGCTGACTGGTTTTCACCATCAGACATTGAATCACCTGCAATAGAATTTGTAAGATTTGAAAACAGAAAAACTTTTATGCCAGTACCTATTGATGAAATCCCAAAACTTATTTTCTCTGAAATAATGAGAGATGTAGATTTGGTAGTAAGTGTTGCTCATGTTGGCGGAGTTGATGTTGAAGCAAGCTTATCTACTATTGAAGTAAGAAGTGTCATTATAGAAGAAATTATAAAGCTTTTAAAGCTTAAAAATGTAAAGATAAAGGGTACTCATGCAATAATAAAAGGAGTTCATGGAGAATATACTGTTCACCTTGGAAGTGGAGTAGTTCATAAAATGGACAAAGGTGCTATTAACATTATTCCTGTACATTCAGGACAGAGAGGAAGAATATTTCTACCATTTATTGATGGAGATCCAAAAAGTGCTGAGATAGTATCAAAAATTATATTCCTTTCAGAAGATAATAAAATAAAGGACCCAAGCGTGCTTGAGCAGATTTTATAATAAGGGGTGAATAATAGAATGGAAGAGGGTTTGAAAATCAATGTTAAATTAACGGAAAATGATTTAATGGATTTTGCTTTGGGAAAGGCATTTCCTACAATATGGAAAAAAATATCATTTGTTATTTCATTAATAGTTATGTTATTTTCCTTTTTAGCTATTTTCCTAATTATGTTTTTAAGTGCAGATGGGATAGAAGGTTTATTTTCTTTTCCACATGCAATTAGTTTAATTAGTATAATAATAACAATATTTAGTATAGTTGTATTATCTCCTGTAATTAATCCGCTTATTACTTATATAAATCTAATAAGTAATTATAGAAAGAGTAATTTATTAAGAAAATTACAATGTTATGAATTATTAAATGATAAAATAAATGCTTTTTCAGATAATAGCAGCAACACATTATATTTGAGTGATATATATAGAATTAATGAATATAAAAAATGTTTTGTTATATACACATCCCGATACAAGATATGTATAATTCCAAGGAGATGTTTTAGAAGTAAGGATGAACTGGACAAGTTCATTAATATTTGTATTTATAATATTGATAATAAAAAACTAAAATTAAAGAAATATGGGCTTTTTATAAGTCAGCCTGATTATGCAGAAACACAAGTTTCAAATCAGATAGTAGAAGATAACATACAAAAGGGTTCAGATGATGATACTCTTATTGATATATCTTATTCATTTAATATAAAAGAAGTTAGAAAGATGTTTTTAAATATTTACTACAAATCAATTATAGGTAAAATAACGACTTTAATTGGTATTGGCTTGGTGAGTTTGTTTGTTATAATAGCTGTAAACCAAAGTTATAATCCTATAGTAGTACTTATACTTGGATTAATTTTTGTATTGATGCCTCCTATTTCCACTTATAATTTTGCTAATAAGAATTTTAAAACTGATGCAGTAATGAAAAAAGCACGAAATTACAAATTTAAAGAAAATGGTTTTATTTGTACTTATCAAAATGGTGAATCATTTGTTAAATGGGATGAATTAGTAAAAGCAGAAGAAGTAAAATCAGCTATTTTACTTTATGGAACTAAAAGAACAGCACATATTATACCTAAAAGAATATTTGATGATAGAAAAGAAGAGTTGAATTTATTAAGAAAGATTATTAAGGAGAAAGTAAAAAATGCTAAAATAAAAAGTTCAGAGGATAGTATAAAATGAGAAAATGTTAACGAAAAGGAGTATAAATAGAATGGAAGAGAGTTTTAAAATTAATGTTAAATTAACGGAAAATGATTTAAAGGACTATGCTTTTGCAATATCATTTTCTAAAATGAAAGAAAAAACATCATTTATTATATTATTTGTTATTTCATTAATATTTATATTATTTTATATTTTAGCTATTGTAGCAATTTTAATTTTAAAACCAGCTGGTCTAAAAATTTTGTTTCAATATCCTAGAATTATTCCAATTATAGGGTTTAGTGCAATTGGATTATATCCTGTATATAATCGGCTTATTGTTTATGCAATTCTAAAAAGTAGTTATAAAAGGTATAAATTATTAGGGAAATTAAAATGTTATGAATTTTTTAATGATAGAGTAAATAGTTTTTCAGATAATAGCAGTAATACATTGAATTTTACTGATATATATAGAATTGATGAATATAAACAATGTTTTGTCGTATACAGAAATCTGCATAGAACTGAATATACATATTTTTTTATTCCAAGGAGATGTTTTAAAAGCAAAGATGAGCTGGATAAGTTTCTTAATATTTGTATTTCTAATATTGATAATAAAAAACTAAGATTAAAGAAATATGGGCTTTTTATAAGTCAGCCTGATTATGAAAAAACTCAAATTTCAAATCAGGAAGTAGAAGATAATATGCAAAAGAGTTCAGATGATACTCTTATTGAAATATCTTATTCATATAATATAAATGAATTTAGAAAAATGTATTTAAAATTTTACTACAAATCAATTGTAGGTAAAATAATAACTTTAATTGGTATTGGTTTAGTAAGTTTGGTTGTTACAAGAGTTTTAAATCAAAGTATTATTTCTATAGTAGTAATTATACTTGGAGTAATGTTTATATTAATGCCATTTATTTATACTTATAATGTTACTAATAAGAATTTTAAAATTGATGCAATAATAAAAAAAACACAAAATTATAAATTTAAAGAAAATAGTTTTATTTGTACTTTTCATAATGGTGAATCATTTGTTAAATGGGATGAATTAGAAAAAGCAGAAGAAGTAAAATCAGATATTTTACTTTATGTAACTAAAAGAACAGTATATGTTATACCTAAAAGAGTATTTGATGATAGAAAAGAAGAATTGGATTTATTAAGAAAAATTATTAAGGAGAAAGTAAAAAATGCTAAAGTAAAAGTTGAAGAGTAGTAGATAAAGCATGTATAATATTGGAAATATGACCAAAATGATGGTAGCAGAATTTGAAAAGAAATTAGTTGATAAGAAATAACACAAAGGAATCAAAAAATTAATGATTTTTCCAGATAACAACCACCACTTTAAGTGGTGGTTGCTGACTAGGAAAACTACAAACTTTAGTTATTATTTGAATACATAACTTCATCAAGTATAATTATTAAAGATAGTATGAAAGCTTGATTTTCAGAATCTGAAATGTCTACACCATAGGTGTCAGATAAAGATATCCAAGCTTTGCTTACTTGTGCGACAGGAATATTATTTTTTAAGATTTCAAAATCATGAGAAAGAATATCACCAGTTATACTATAATTACCTAAAACACTTTCAATTTCAAATCTAGGAGTAAAAAAAGTCAGTTCTTTTCTCATCCTCGCGGCATAGTTACCATTTAGATAGATATTATAAGTTGGCAGGAAATTTAATAGTTTTTGTTCTATATATGCAGTTTCATTTTCTGTTAAGCTTGTTAAGTATAATTTATGACCAAAACTAAAAACTTCGCTTTTAACAGAAAATTTATCATTGTTCATCTCATCTTTTATAGAATAGCTGTCTCCAATGCTTATAATTTTTTGCCTTACTTGATATCTCAAACCCATCACTCCCATTTATGTTATGCTTTTATTTTACACTATCCTATATATAATTTAAAGATGAAATTATAGACTAATTTTATGGAAAACGACATTATAAATATTAAAAGTGTACAATTCAGACAGTAAGTATGTTTTATAAAATAATTTAATGATATAATATTTTCATGTTAAAAACATTTATATTACTTTTGGGGGGGAACTTTTATGGTGTTTTATGTTATACTCATTTTATTATTTTTAAAACCAAGTATCAAAAAAGAAGATTTAGGGTATCAGGTTGGAAGACTTTTTTTTGGAGGGATAGTATCATATATAATTTTTTATTTATGTAAAGCTGATAAAAGTATTTCATTTATTATATCAATACTTTGGCTTCCAGCATTAGTTCAGCTAGTGCTTTATATAATAGCTAATGTATCTAAGTATAGTAAAGTAAATAGAAGCCATAATAAAAATTCGAAAATAATTCCATTAGTTATGGCTGCATTAATGCTAATTAGTATAGTGTATAATAACATTCCATATATAACAGGAGGTTCAAAAAATCTTGCTAAAATGGTTCCTGTAAAAGAAAGCACAGAGAAGGTTTCTCAGATTGATGCAGAGCATGTTATTGTAATTTCACCAGAAACAGCTTATTATGAAATGCAGAAAATGCTTGGAACATTGCCAAATCCAAGTATATATAAGATTGGAGTACTAGGAATTACAATGACTAAGGATGGAGCTTGTTATGTTGCTCCAATAGAAGTAGATGGATTTTTTGTAGAACTTACAAATAAACAAATACCAGGAGTAATGTATGTTTCAGCAGAAAAGCCGTCACAAGCAAAAATTATTAATATATCATGTGCACAATCAGAATCATTAAGCTATAATCACAATCTTCAAAGGACTTTGCGTAAATATAAACCTTCTTCAATATTATTTCAGGCTAATGCAGAGTTAGATGATGAAGGAAATCCTTATTATGTAGGTACTTATGGACATTATAAATACGGCAGAAATGGAGCTGTAGTTGATGGAGTTTTATTAATGTCTTTTAAAGATGGAAAAGTTACAGATTACAGCAAAGATAAAGTACCTGAGTGGGTAGATGAAGTTTATCCTTCAGATATTGCTGAAAATTATAATGAATATTTTGGTACACTTATGAATGGTCTTTTAAATAAGATGTTTACCAAGAATGGAGTTCATGTTCCTACAGAATGGTCTAGTGAAGCAAGTGTTGATGGCCTTCAGGTTAATTCAAAAGAAGTAACAGGGGTTATTGATGCAGATGGAAGAATGAAGTGGTTTACTGACCATACAAATACATCAAGTACATCTACTACTATGACAGGATATACATTAATGGATATGAGAACTGGAGATATGATATACTATAAAACAGAAGGATACATCAATGGTAAGGGAGCTATAAATGCAGTAGATAAGACATTAGGTGCAAATAAATCAAACTGGGCTCCAGTACAGCCTATTTTCTATAATATTTATGGTACAGAAGCATGGGTAGTGCCAGTTGTTAATAAGACAGATGGTGCATTAGTTAAAGTAGCCATTGTTGCAGCACAAAATGGATATGTTGTTTTGGAAGATAATAAGGATAATGCCTTAGAATCATTCAAAAATGCTATTGCTTATGGAAAGGTGCAGGATTTAAGCAATAAAAATGCAAATAGTATAAAGGCTGATGAAAAGACTGTAACAGGAAAGGTTTCAAGAGTTAATGCAGTTACAGAAGATGGAAACACAGTTTTCTATGTAAAGCTTCAAGAAAATGCTACTATTTTCATGGTTAATAAATCTATAGGTACTGATATTGTACTTACAAAAGAAAATGATGATGTTGAAATTAAATATTTAGATATTAAGGATAATGATGTGGTGTCAACTACTGGGTTTAAGAATAACAGTATTAAATAAAATTTATACTATCGTCAATAATAAAGTCCCAATAAATTTATAAAAGAAGCTTCACATTGCTATTATTTATAAATTATTGGAACTAAATGTAACCAAGGAAAGTATAAGTGAAGAATACTTACAAAAATTAAAAGAGGATTATTCACAGTGTACTTGTGGAAAATCCTCTTGGATATATACAAAGTATAACTAATCAAAGTAAGCAAATTTAATTTTATCCTTAGCTCGTCTATTGTTCCAAAGCAGATTAAAATTAATTTCATGTCTTCCACCATAGGATGAAGTTACAATGTAGTAGTTGTTATCATTAGGATTAAGCTTTAAATGTGTAATTGTCATCCAATGCCAGACGTAGTCCTCCAGCTCTTTTGCAGGGTGGGTAAGAACTAATATAGCAATAGGAAGATTTTGAGATAAAGGTAGAGTTAAGAATTCTACAGCTTTGTTAAGACTTACAGTATCATCCTCTAAAATATGGGGAGTTAAACAAGTATGTCTATAATTAGCATAGGATAAAGTGTTATCAGCAAATTGCTGTACAGAGGTAAGACCATATAATCCTGGTATTACAAATTTTCTGATTTCTATCATATGTTCAATAAAATAATTTTTATTTGAAATATCTTTAAAATCAGATAAATCAGAAAATTTATATGAAAACTTTTGAGATAAATATGCAGTTATATTAGCTGCAGCAACAGGCCCACATCCATTCAGCTGATTAGATTTTTTTGGAAACCAATTTTGGCTGCCACCATAATATTCTTTTTTAGAATCATATATAGAAAACTTTATTTCTTTAAGAGAAGTTAAATTTGTTTTAATAAGTGTTTCCATAGCATATTCACCTCATTTTGAGTTTTGATTTAAATATACTACAAATTAAAAACAGTGTAAATAGTATATTTAAGGATTTTTATTGCAAATGTGTAACTATATTTATGATAAAAAAAAAGTATTTTGCACTTGATTTGATATCTACTTATGGTACAATTTACTTATAATGTTTAATTCGCAAAATCAAGATTGGAGATTGAAGTAAATGACAGATGAAAGAAAAAGTGAAATAGGTAAATTATTTTTATTATCAAATAAAATATCTATTGAAAAATTAGAAAAGTTAGAAATTCAAGAAATAATATTTTTAATTGTTTCTGCAAATTACTTTAAAGAAAATAAAACATTTGAAAAAGGTAACATTAGCAAAAAAATTGAATTGTTTTTAAGTGTGCTAAATCATAAAATTAGGCATTCAGAGGAATTATATATTGCTTATGATAAGAATACATTATATCCATTTATGGATCCTAGTGGTTATATATGGATGTTCTCAAAAGCAGAATATGCTGACAACATAAAGAAATATTTAGATCAGCAGCAAATTTTAGTTTATGTTAAAAGGTTAAGTGGTGAAGAAGTTCTTAAGGAGTTTGCAGATATGCATAGATTAGGATTAAAGAAAATATTAATGGATAATGGTCAATATATTACAGAAATTAACAGAGATGATATATTACCTTCATATGATTGGAAAGATACACCTAAGATAAATATTCCAATAGAAAATCCAAAACTTCAGAATGCAATGATTTTATATTTTCAAAATTTATATTCAAAAAATAATTATGAAGGAAAAGATGAAATTTGTCATCAATTAGAAGATAAAATAATTGAAGAAATATTGAATGCAAAATATTTAGTTCCAATTAAAATTGATGGAGAAAATTCTTCTGTTACGGATGATGAAACTACTATTCCTTTAAAAAAGGATACAATAATACATTTTGGCTGCGTTGTAAATGAAGATAATACACAATATCTTTCAGCATTTACTGATTGGGTAGAGTTTGAAAAGGCTTTTGATAAGAATGTGTGGAAAAGTAGTATTTCATCTTATAAGGATTTGCTGACATTCTCTGAAAAAATGCAGGGAATAGTAATAAATTGCAGAGGAACTTCATTCTGTATTGGTGAAGAAAATAAAAAGAAGTTTGAAGAATATAGAAAAGAAAAAAAGTATCAGTAGGAAATACATAGCTCATAACTTTGAATAAGGATAAAGCAGCCATATAATATGATGGCTGCTTTAAATGTTTTGAGGATAGTTTTAGTTATTTATCTTTTTTTAAGGATTTTGGTTCTTTAGGCTGATAGAAGCTGAATAAACAAGCTGATGCAGAAGTAGAATTTGCTACTAAAACACAAACATTTGCAGTGGCATTGAGGACCAATTTACTAATTCTGTTTTTCATCATATTCACCTCCGTTTTATATTTTTAAAACTCAAAATAAAGTCAACTTTATTAAGAATTTTAATTGCATGGTTAGTTAAGGTAATTGATTGCCATAATGCTCCTAAACTTATGCATTCATAAGCCTCTAAAAAATATATTTTAAACGAAATTTTATAGAGAATAATCATGGTTAACATTAATAAAATATAAAATATTATAATATTCTTAGAAGTATTATTAAGTCTTTTACGCATTTTATCACTAGGAATAGGCTTATTTATACTATCTACAGGTGCTAGTTTAGCTATTATTAAAAATGAAATAAAAATGCAAACAATTCCTAATACTAAATTAACAATAAAAATCTGCCTAAATAAAAATTTTTTAATTATCATACCAGCAAATATTGCTATTGTTACTCCAATAAATATACAGCGGCTTGGTGAAGTAGCATGGGCTCCGCCAGAATATTTTTTTAATATGCTGACTATAATAGTAAAAAGCATTGCTTCAAAAACTACTCTAAATATCAGACTAATCGCTAGTGTCCATAAAACTGACCATATTATTTGGAGTAATCCAATAGCTCCATATACTATTACCATTTCTTTTTCTTCATCAACGTTTAATATTGATCGAGCATAAATTCCTACTTTGTTTGATATCTTTTCAGTTAATGTCATAATTTACACCTTCTTATTTTATACTTTCATCGGTCACATTTAGTTCCACTTAATTTATAAATGATAGCGGAGAGAAGTTTCTTTTAGAAATTTAATAGAACCTTATAATCAAACATAGTATAAACCACAATTTTATGTAAAATTATTATCAAAAAGTAAGAATCAATATATATGTATTTTTAATTGAAATATAAATATATATATACATGTTAACTATAAATTTACATTATACATATATATTCGATAAAAAAAATAAAAATCCTTCTTTTTATTTAAAAAATATTAAAAAATATTAAATATATGTAAAAAAGGAGTCATTAAATAATTTCGTATATATCTGAGAACTCTATATTTATTCTTTCAACATTATTTTCTAAGATAACATTATTATTAATATTATTTTGCTGATCTTCTGAAACTTCTACTGGTAAAGTTATGGTAAATTCTGTTTCTTTATTTTCAATGCTCTTAACAGTTATTTTCCCATTATGCATTTCAACAAAAGATTTTACTAAATAAAGACCTATTCCAGTTCCTTCATGCTCTCTTGAAAGAGATCTATTTGCTTGTCCAAAACGTTCAAAGATTACATCTAACTTTTCTTTTGGTATGCCTTTTCCCGAATTTTTTACTTTGATAACTATAGTAGTTTCGGTATCTTCTAAGGTAACCATAATAGTTCCATTTGAAGGAGTATATTTAAATGCATTTGATAATAGATTAAGCATTATTCTTTCTATTTTATCTTCATCAATAGCAATGTATTTTTCTTCAACATTAGTATCAAATATTAAGTTTATATTTTTACTTTTTATATAAGTTGCTACAGATTGTGTTATATCTTCTACAACACTAACTATATTATGATTAGATTTATTAGGTTTCATAAATCCAGAATCAGACCTAGTCATGTCTAAAAGATTATTTACTAGACGAATCATTCTATAACAATTTTGTTTCATTGTTTTAAGATATTTTTTACATTTTTCTTCGTTATCTATAGAATAATTGTTAAAATATATATTAAGAGACTGAATAGCAAGATAAATAATATTTAATGGTGTTTTAATTTCATGAGATATATTTGTAAAAAATTCAGTTATTAACACATTAAATTCCTTAGTCTCATTAAGCAGCTTTAGGTTTTTTTCAGCATCATTTTTTAATGCTTCTAGTTGTTTTTCAGCTCGAATATCAAGCAGAAAAGTTAATATTGCAGGATTACCTTCATAAGAAAAAAATGATGAAGTATTACGAACAGCAATAGATTCTTTAGAAGTATTTAAAATTGTTTCTTCTTCCACTATTTTAGAAAGTTTCATATTTATAATGTTTGAATACTTTTCTTCACTTTTTTTGTCACAATATTGATATATAAGTGTTGAAGACAATTCGCTGGAAGTTTTGCATCCAAATAGTTTTACTGCACTTTCATTTGCATATATGATTTTTCCATCTTTATGCACTAAAATAGCATTTTCAGAATTTTCAATCAACATATCAAAGCATATATTATTCTTAAGAAGCTGCTCTTCAATATTATTTCTTTGAGTACTTTGTTCTTTTAATTCTGTACATAATATATTAAGCTGCTTGTCCTTTTCCCTCTTATTTTCATTTTCAAGTTCAACATAATATCCTAAAATCCATGCTACTAAAATAAACACACCAACTAAAATCATATCTTTTTCAAGATAAGAATTAATGTTATTAATAGTAGGTGCATATACAGTATCAATACTCAAAATAAAAATTGCAGATATAAGTGAAGAAATAACACCATAACGAATACCATATTGAATAACTGATAATATAATTATAAGTAAAAATACATATTTAAAGTCACTTTGATAGTTATGGGATAAAAATATAGGCAAAGCAATAATAATATTATAAAAAAGTACATCTGCTAAATTAAATATCTTTAAATGAAAAGGTTTATATATTATATAAATATTAAATAATAGAAAAACTAAATAAATAAGTATAAATATAGATAATGAAAAACAAATTGTAGTTATGCTTATATTTCCATAAATTTTGTTCGTATTTGCCCAATAACTAGGTACACATTGATATACTATCATAGAAAAAAATATTAGTATTAAGTTTTTTAATATAAAAAGTGAAGTGTTTTTTTTATTATTTTTAAAGTAGTTATTTGTTTTCATTTTTTTCCTCCATAGAAAAACAAAAATTATAAGTGTTTAAAATAAATACTCATAATTTTTGTTTAGTATACAAATTTAATGCTGATATTATAACTTCTTAAAATATCTATGCCGAATTAATACTATTATTAATATTTTTATTTAATAATGTGCGAATAATCAGGATTGCTACAATTAGAAATATTAGTGAGGGTGATTCTAATGCACATTTTATATATAAATTTGTAAATGCTTTATCAATATTAAAATTAAAAATATAAGTAGCTAACTTCAATAGTAACATATTCAGCAGTTCACTTACTAATAGCAACAATGTTAATACTAATACTGAAATTATAGATTTTATTATTGGTATTTCAATGATAATTCCAATAGAAATGATAAATATAGTTGATATTATTGTATGTATTCCAAAATGTATAGGGAGATACCTTGCTGAAAAAGTAACTAAAGCTGAAGATAAACTGAAAATTATATATTGAATTTTAGTAATATGTTTTTTTGAAATGACTAGTACTCCCCATATAATA